>CAKRKK010000257.1 GCA_934358235.1 uncultured Lachnospira sp. | reverse complement strand
AAGGTAAAAGCGCAAAGAAGCAGCGAGCTTATGAAGCTGGAAGAAGAAATGTCATTAGAGTATAGAAAGCTATATGTGAATTCTGTTATGGATGTTCTTATTGAAGAAAAACAGCTTATTGCAGGCGAGGAGTATTATACTGGATATACAAAGAATTATATAAGAGTTCTGGTGCCTGCTAAACAGTTAGAGGAAGATGAGAACGAAATTGTTAATAGCATTTATAATATAAGGTGCGTCGGACTTGATGAAACTGGAAAATATATGTATGGTGATGTTGTTAAATAAATAAAAGAAAGCAATGCCTGGTATTTGCAATAAGGCGGTAATTGAAAAAAGAAAGAATACGATTTTATAAAAATTTAATAAAGGGGGAAAAGCTATGACCAGATTAAGAAAAAATGAAAAAGGAATGATTCTGGCAATCGATATGGGAAATACTAATATTGTGATAGGCTGTGTGGATGATGACGGTGTGTTGTTTGAAGAACGTTTATCAACAGATTTCTCAAAAACAGAGTTAGAATATGCTATCGGTTTTAAAACTGTATTGGAGTTATATCGCATAGATTCACAGGATATAAAAGGTGCAATTATGTCATCAGTTGTGCCACAGCTTTCAAATATTATCAAGGCTGCAGTAGAGAAAACAATAGGAATATCACCACTAATCGTTGGACCAGGTATTAAAACAGGACTTAATATTCTTATGGATCAGCCAAGACAGGTTGGAAGTGACCAGATAGTTGATGCAGTAGCTGCACTTAAGGTATATGGGGCACCAGCAATTATAATAGATATGGGAACTGCAACAACAATGAGTGTTATTGATGAACATGAGAATTATATAGGCGGCGTTATACTTCCTGGTATAAGAGTTTCTGTTGATTCTTTAGTCTCAAGGACTGCACAGCTTCCAAGAATAGCTCTTGATGCACCTAAAAGTGTAATGGGAAAGAACACAATAGATTGTATGAAAAGCGGCGTAGTATATGGCAATGCTTCGTGCATAGATGGAATGATAGACAGAATAAAAGAAGCTAATGGATTCGGACTGGGAGAAAATAAGGATGCAGCGATAGTAGCAACTGGTGGGCTTTCAGAGGTTATAATTCCACATTGCAGGCATGATATAAAGATTGATCCAGGTCTTCTTTTAAAAGGACTCAGAATAATATATGATAAGAATATAGAAGCGTAGAATAGTGTGAAATATTTTTGTTACGGAGAATTTGTGTTGTTGCACACCGGATATAAATGCAATGTGTTTAAATATGTGTGCAGAAATGAGGAAGGTTATGTTAAAAGGAAAAAACGTACTTTTGTGTGTGACAGGAAGCATTGCTGCTTATAAAATAGCAGAGCTTGCAAGCAGACTTGTAAAGAAGCATTGTAATGTTGATGTCATAATGACGAAGAATGCTACTAATTTTATTAATCCCATTACATTTGAAACACTTACGGGCAATAAATGTATGGTTGATACATTTGACAGAAATTTTCAGTTTAATGTAGAACATGTATCATTAGCAAAAAAGGCAGATTGTGTCATGGTTGCACCTGCATCAGCGGATGTAATAGGAAAGATGGCAAATGGCATTGCAGATGATATGCTTACAACAACTGTGCTTGCATGTAAATGTAAAATAATGGTTTCTCCAGCTATGAATACAAATATGTATGATAACAGAATTGTACAGGATAATATTAAAAAGCTTTGTAATTATGGGTTTGAGGTTATTGAACCAGATAGCGGTTATCTTGCATGCGGAGATACTGGCAGAGGTAAGATGCCATCTCCTGAAGTGCTTGAGTGGCATATATTAAGGGAAATAGCTAAAGAGAAGGACCTTGCTGGCATGAACATATGCGTAACGGCAGGACCAACAAGAGAAATTATAGATCCAGTCAGATACATATCTAATAATTCAACAGGGAAAATGGGATATGCCATAGCTAAAGAAGCCATGTTAAGGGGTGCAAGGGTAACTCTGATATCAGGAAAGGTTAATCTTTGGCCAGTTCCATTTGTAAAAATGATTGATGTTATATCAGCAAAGGATATGTATGATGAGGTTATAAAAGCAGCAGAGTATGCGGATGTTATTATAAAAGCAGCAGCGGTTGCGGATTATCGTCCTGCCTGCGTCAGCGATAATAAAATCAAGAAAAAAGATGGAGATATGTCGATAGCACTTTCAAGAACGGATGATATTATTGGAACATTAGGAAGAAATAAAAAGGCAGGACAGTTTTTATGCGGTTTTTCTATGGAAACAGAAAATATGCTGGAGAATTCAAAGGCAAAGCTTAATAAGAAAAATCTTGATATGATAGTGGCCAATAATGTAAAGGTTGCAGGTGCGGGATTCGGAACAGACACTAATGTAGTTACTATTATTACTAAGAATCAATGCAAGGAACTTCCGATTATGTCAAAGGAAGAAGTGGCAGATGAGATATTAACATGCATAAAAGATATGAAAACGAAGGCTTGTTTTGATGATACTTCTGCAACTAGTTAAAATATATTAAAAGAAAGAAAAAATAAAAAGTCAAAAAAAGTTTAAAAAAGTTGAAAAAAGTTGTTGACATATGTATGGTGTGGTGATATTATAATCAAGTCGCCGCGATACGGCAGCGACAAAAACTTAAAGAAAAGCTGATAAACACAGGA
>CAKRKK010000256.1 GCA_934358235.1 uncultured Lachnospira sp. | reverse complement strand
TACAGAACAGATTATTAATTATAAGGATCTTGGTTATGAGTATAATGAACTGTTCTTTTATAGAAAAAAGTAATTATAGCGTTTGCTGCCTGCTGGATTATATCTGCAGGCAGTATTTTTTTGATTGTAACTGTATCATAATCATCATAAGCAGGCAGGTGTGTATTATCAGAAATACTATCAGAAGCATTATCAAGCATTAGGAATATATCAGAGTCATTATAATCCCTTTTAAAAACTGGACGGTCGCCTGTGTAAGAGGGAAGCATAACAAACGCAGCGGTTTTTCTGGTATAACAGGTATCTTTAGTTGCTTTTTTCCTGCATTCAGAATCAACATATGCAGCAACGCTTTTATGTATGGCGGTATCCTCATATGGAAGATAATAATAGTCCTTATAGTTATCATAGAAATACTTAAGACTATCAATAATAAGAGGGAAACGCACTTTTAATGTTGAACGTTCAACACGCAATACATAGTCAGAGGCCTGCAGCAGGATAGATACCGGAACAGCTTCAGGCAGTAAAAATACAAGTGTTATATAGTCCGGGGAATAAGTCAGGCTGTCATAGCTTATGCGTTTAGCAATTATGTTATTATAACTGGTTATAGAAGATATACTGATAAGACCGCATACATCATCATAGTTATGCAATAAAAGCAATTCCTCTGATTGACTATCAGCTTCGTTTTTCTTAAGCTTTTTTACATATTCCTTGTATACATCAATAAGCTCTTTGCCAGAGTATAAGTCATCACGATGTATTCCAAGAAAATGTTCTATAGATTTCTGGTTATAGCTTTCAAGACGCATAAGTGGCTTTAAGCCCTTAGCCTGCTTGTAAAGGTCAATACTTCTTAAAGAATCAATATTTAGTTCAATGCTGTATATTTCAGCACGTTTTTTAAGAAAAGGTATATCAAAGCTGTCGCCATTGAAGTGCGTAATAGAAGAGAAGTCCGATAAAAAAGCTGCGAATGTTTGTAAAAGCTTAGGTTCATCGTCTTTTTCTTCTGCTAGCCATTGGATAACTGTAAGGTGTTCGTTGGCAGCATAGGCAGCACCTATGAGATAACAGAAGCAGCCAGTACGCAGAAAGCCGGTAGTTTCTATATCAAAGAAAAGATTGCTGCTGACACATAGAGAGTTATGTGTTGTTAGTGGTAAGGTTTTTGTAATCGTTTTCATAATTGTTAAGTCCTTTATGTATAATTCTGTACTTTGCATAGCATTTACGTTAAAAAAATGTCAGTTTTTGTTTATTATATACGAATATATACACAAAAAAAAGTAGATTTTTAATCCTTATTGATATATTATATTAGTATATTAATTACTGTTCATAATTATTAAATCCAGATAAACGATTATAAGGCAGAAGCCTAATGATTGTCTATCTGCTTTTTCATTGCTTTGGGCGGTAACATATATTATTTTATAAGGAGAAATATGTCATGGGAAAGTGTACATTTAAAGGTGGAATACATCCATATGACGGCAAGGAATTATCTAAGGATAAGCCAATAAAAGAATTATTTCCTGCTGTTGGTGAGATGGTTTTCCCACTTTCACAGCACATCGGTGCGCCGGCAGTTCCAGTAGTTGCCAAAGGTGATTACGTGCTTGCTGGACAGTTGATTGCAGAGGCTGGTGGATTCGTATCAGCTAATATCCATTCCTCTGTTTCTGGTACAGTTAAGGCTATTGAGCCTAGAACGCTTGCCACAGGTGGAAAGTGCAATTCAATCATCATTGAGAATGATGGAGAATTTAAGGAAGTTGAGTATACTCCTAAGAAGTTAGAGGAGCTTTCTAAAGAGGAAGTATTACAAAGAATTAAGGATGCAGGTGTAGTAGGTATGGGTGGTGCAGGCTTCCCTACTAATGTTAAGTTAAGCCCTAAGAATCCAGAAGGAATTGATTATATTATTGTAAATGGTGCTGAATGTGAACCATACCTTACCTCCGATTACAGAAGACTTCTTGAAGAGTCAGATAAGATTGTGCTCGGCTTAAAGGTTGCATTAAGCATATTTGATCACGCTAAAGGTATTATTGGAATTGAGGATAATAAGCCGGAAGCTATCAGAATTATGCAGGCAGCAGTTGCATCTGAGCCAGATATTGAGGTTAAGGCCTTAAAGACTAAGTATCCTCAGGGTGGTGAGCGTAGTCTTATCTATGCTACAACAGGTAGAAGCATCAACTCAACTATGCTTCCAGCAGATGCAGGATGTATCGTACATAATGTAGATACAATATACAGCATATATATGGCTGTTATTGAAGGCAAGCCACTTACAAAAAGAATCGTTACTGTTACAGGTGATGGTGTTAAAGAGCCAGGAAACTTCTATGTATGGCTTGGCATGAATTACAGACAGCTTCTTGAAGCCGTTGGTGGTGTAGTTGGCGAACCAGAGAAGTATATATCAGGTGGCCCTATGATGGGATTTGCTATGTATAGTCTTGACGTGCCAGTTGTAAAGGGAAGTTCATCACTGCTTGTATTCCAGAATGATGTTGTATCTAAGCTTGAGGAAACAGCATGTATACGTTGCGGCAGATGTGGTGAAGGATGTCCAAGCCATCTGCTTCCAGCAAAGCTTGCATCATTTGCAGCTAAGAATGATGAAGCAGGTTTCGTTAAGTTTGATGGTATGGAATGTGTTATGTGCGGAAGCTGTTCATATG
>CAKRKK010000255.1 GCA_934358235.1 uncultured Lachnospira sp. | reverse complement strand
GCAAAAATTCAGTATAAAAGGCTGGCGCATTAACGATTAAAAGCGTTAACGCGACAGCCCTTGCTTTACCAGTTTAGACTCAATTTAAACTTGATTTATACTTAATTTCTCTGGAATTTAACCTGACTAAAGTAGCTATAACCGTTAAACAATCAGCCCTTAACTCCACCTAATGTAACTCCTCTTACAATAAACTTTGAAAGACACAGGTAAACAATAATAACTGGAAGTATAGCACAGCCAAGCATCATATACACCTTTCCCATATCAAACTTTAAGAAATCAGCACTTCTTAACTGTGCAATAAGAATAGGCAATGTTTTCTTAGCATCCCTGTTAATTATGAGTGATGGAATAAAGTAATTATTCCATGATGAAACGAACGTGAATATCGCCTGTACAGCAATCGCTGGCTTCATAAGAGGAATAACTATCTGGTTAAATATTCTGAATTCGTGTGCTCCATCTATTCTGGCCGCTTCAACTAATTCAATCGGAAGAACACTATCCATATACTGCTTGATAAAGAAGAATACTACCGGAGATGCAACCGAAGGAACAATCAATGGAATAAATGAATTCATAAGCCTCATTTTACTCATCTGATCTACAAAGCCCAAAGCTGAAACCTGTGTAGGAACCATCATTATAATCATAATAATTGTAAATGCAACATTCTTGAATCTGAAATTATATGCGTGAATGGCATATGCTGTCAAAGCTGAAAAATATACTGACAGCAAGGCTGAACCCCCCGCAACAACAAGACTGTTAAACATACCACTAAGTACTGGAAGATTCTCATCCCCCAACAGATTCTTCAGATTAGTAACAAATGACTTACCGGGCAATAAAGAAAAACCTTTTTGTATATCCGGATGTGATCTTGTAGTATTAATAACTAATACATAAAACGAAAACAGACAAAGTATAGCTAAGAGTATCAGCACTACATAACATAATGTTCTCTGAATATTCAGTACTACTTTGTCTTTTCTATCAGACTTTTTCTTAGTAACCACTGTACTCATAGTTATACCCCCTTAACTGCTGCCTTGCTATCTTTTACCTTCTTAGCCTTCTTATATGTACTTGCACCTGAATCTACCATTCCTTTAGTAACATACTTAAACACGAATATACTAAGAACTGCTGTTATTATAAACAGAATAACAGATAAAGCTCCTGCCATACCATAATTCTTGCTATACAGATGCTTATTCAGATACATAATAACCGTCATGCTTGTATCATTAGGATTACCATTACCATTAGTAAGAATCTGAGGTACATCAAACATCTGTATACCACCGATAAGTGATGTCACAAGTGTGTATGCCATAATAGGCTTTATAATAGGTAGTGTTATCTTTGAAAATATCTGGAAGGAATTCGCACCATCTATTCTGGCTGCCTCAAATATTCCTGTGTCTATTCCCATAATTCCTGCCATAAGAACTATTGTAGTATTACCAAACCACATAAGGAAATTCATAAGTGCAATAAGCCCTCTTGTTCCCGCAACCTCAGCCAGAAACCTGTATGTAGGAAGTCCCATTGCATTAAGCAGATTATTAATAGGACCAATATCTGAAAATATTGTATAAAACAGCATTGAAAATGCTGATGCCATAATCAGGTTAGGCATATATATAACCGTCTTAAAAAAGCCGGTACATTTCAATCTAAGTCTCAGGTCTGTAAACCAGGAAGCTAACAGAAGTGAGAAAATCATCTGCGGTATAAAACCCATCATCCATATAATAAATGTATTCTTAAGATACATAAGCAATGGTGTTTTGAATAATATTTCTTTATAATTATCAAGTCCAACAAACTTTGGTCCGACCTGCATAAGTCCTACTCTGTAATTCTCAAAAAAGCTGTTATAGAAAGTGGATATCAGCGGAAATAGCTGAAATATAATATATACAAGAAAAAATGGAATTAAAAATATATATCCCCACTTAGCATAACTGACACATTTAGATCTTTTCTTTTTCATGCCGCCCTCCAATTCCTAGCAGTCAATATATAACTAATGCCAGTACCAGCAATACCTGGCTTAATTACTGGTTACTGGCATTATTCCTAGTATTGTATATTTCTTAATACAATTCTATATTTACTGCTATGGCTTACGATTAGATATTACTAATCATTATTATTTAGATAAGTTAGGATACTTAACATGAGCCTTCTCATAGAAGTTATCTAATGCCTGCTCTTTAGTTACGTGTCCATCAAAGTAATCCTTCATGGCTTTCTGGAATTCCTCGTTAAGTCCCTGGTCATAAGCTGAAATATTCTTCATATTAATCTTAGGAGCAGCCTGTGCAAAAAGCTTAATATGATTCTGTCCACCAAGGAAATCAGACTTGAAATCACTGTTAGCAAGTTCATTCATACCTGATATTGTATTAGTGTAATCCTGTGTATCCTTTGTAATCTGGACTTCTGTAGTCTTATCACATGTTAATGTCTTCATTATTTCTTTAATAAGGTTTGGATTATCTGTTCCTGCTGCTGCACAGATCCATGTACCACCCCAGTAGTAACTCTGTGGACCCTGGCATACTGCATAATCACCATAAATACCATTTCCAACTTCTTCTTTACCACCTTCTGCTACTGGTTTCTCAAGTGAGTTACCAAGAAGAGTAAAGTTAATACCCCATGTTGAATAGAAGAAGCCAAATAC
>CAKRKK010000254.1 GCA_934358235.1 uncultured Lachnospira sp. | reverse complement strand
ATATTGCCTATTTCATTTAATGCAGACATTTCCATCTCTGTAAAATCCGCATCTTCATCTACCTCAGCATCATTCTGAAACATTAACGAATTAACAAGATGATGTGCTGACTTTGTATCAAATATAAACATCATCATTCCATCTATATCGCCCTCAAGTCCCAGTAAAATACCAACTACAGTCTGATCCTCGCTTCCAATGATTGTAGATATATCCTTAAACTGAATCAAGGCCACCTTGGGAACAGACATATCCATCTTGACATTAAGCATTGTAGATAATGCTGTTGTGGCATTGCCGGCTCCTATATTACCAATCTCCTTTAAAACATCAAACTGTACATCATCAAGCTTATCTAAACTTACTTTTGACATAACAATCCTCAATTCTGTGTCATATATAAACTTGGCTGCTGTCTGTATTCCTTAGTCAGCAGCCAGACCATCATATATATTTACCTGTTAATATAATTAATCATTCTCAACGATAAGACTTACAATATCTAATAAAGATATAAGTTCACCATCATGCTTTCCTATTCCACTTATGTAGCTGTTAGCAACATCATCACCTGCTGAACGGTTAACCTTTTCAGTATCCTCACTATTAAGTGTTACTACCTCTCTTACCTGGTCAACTATAATTCCGATAGTAGCGCCTTCTACCTTAACAATAATATATCTTGTCTTATCTGTATACTCATCATCCTCAAGTCCCAGCTTTAATCTGACACTCATAACTGGTATTATTTCACCTCTTAAGTTAATAACACCTTTATAATAGTGCTGTGTTTTAGGAACTCTTGTAATATCCTGTTTTCTTACTATATTATCAATATACTTGATATTGATTCCATACTGTTCGTTACCAATCTTTACAACAATATACTGTATTGTTGTAGATACTTCTTCATTCTTATCTTCAATTGCATTAATATTTTCCATAACAAGCCACCTCCTATACTAATGTATTAGCGTCAATAATTAAAGCTACAGAACCATCTCCAAGAATAGTAGCTCCGCTTATCATTCTATTAATATTAATATACTTACCAAGTGACTTAATTACGATTTCCATCTGTCCGATAAGACTGTCAACAACAAGACCAGCAAGCTTGTCTCCCTTTCTTACTATAACAACTATAATAGTATCAGATTCTTCTGCTTCACCTGGAACATCAAGTATATCTCTTAATCTTATAAGAGGAATTACACTGCCTCTAAGATTAATAACCTCTTTAGCATGTACATACTTAATATCACTTACAGGTACATCTTCGATTGTTTCAATAGAGCCAAGTGATATAGCATACTTTTCATCGCCCAGCTTAACCATAAGAGCCTGTATGATAGCAAGAGTAAGAGGAAGTCTTATGCTGAAGGTACTTCCTTCACCATACTTTGTCTTAACCTCTACATCACCACCTAGAGCTTCAATCTTAGACTTAACAACATCAAGACCTACACCTCTTCCTGATACATCTGTAATCTTGTCTGAGGTAGAGAAGCTAGGCTTGAATAATAAATCAATCGCTTCCTTTTCTGTCAGGTTGTCTGCCTGCTCCTGCGTAATAGCGCCCTTTTCGACTGCCTTTGTCTTAACCTTTTCTACATCAATACCATTACCATCATCAGCAACCTCAATAACTACATTATTGCCTTCCTGGAACGCATTAAGATATATAGAACCAACTTCTGGCTTACCTCTTTCCGCTCTGACCTCAGCACTTTCAAGTCCATGATCTGCTGAATTTCTTAAAAGATGCATGATTGGATCACCAATCTCATCAAGAACTGTTCTATCAAGCTCTGTTTCCTCACCAGTAATATATAATTCCATCTTCTTATTAAGCTTCTTATTAAGATCCCTGATCATACGTGGGAACTTGCTTATAACACCTTCGATAGGCATCATTCGTACCTTCATGACTGATTCGTGAAGGTTAGTAGTAACTCTTTCAAGATACTCTATCTGTTCTGTAAACTTCTGGTTGTTTGAAGAAGCCTCACCATCGTCTGATATACTTGCTGATACAAGACCATTCTTAGCTATAATAAGCTCACTTACAAGATTCATAAGAACATCTAACTTATCTATATCAACTCTTACTGTATGACTTACAGCCTTACTGTTAGCTGCTGCAGCTTTCTTTGCCTGCGATACAACTGCTGTCTTCTTTCCTTCTTCTTTCTTTGGCTCCTTAGAAGCTGCCACAACCTCTGTTTCTTCTTTCTTTTCTTCAGCTTCCTCACTCTCTGTTATTTCCTTGAAAGGAGTTGTTATTGCCTTAGACTGTGCTGTTTTTATCTCAGATACATTCTTTATAATATTAGTTATATCTTCCATTTTTTCATGAGTTACAACTACTATTGTGAATTCCTTATCGAACTTTTCATCCTCTATATCCTGTGTTGAAGGCTCTGACTTTATGACATCACAATGTCCTTCAAGATTCTTAAACACAAGAAATGCCCTTGCAGCCTTTAATATACAGTTTTCATCAACTGTAACTACTATTTCGTATACTCCAAGGTTTTTCTTTAACGCTTCATTCACAGCTTTCATTTCAAAGTCAGCAAATGTAAGCTCTGATGTACCTTGTGCAGTTGCTGCCGCACTCTTTTCTGTGGCAGAGGCTTCTGCCTGAGCCTTATTATCATCTTTATTGCCACCTATGAATGCATTAAGTGCCTTTATAATTGGCTCATTGTCATCTGTACCCTCATCCTG
>CAKRKK010000253.1 GCA_934358235.1 uncultured Lachnospira sp. | reverse complement strand
AGAATCTGAAGGTCTGAGCGTGATGCCTCAAACGTAATTACGTCTGCATCCATATCATCTATAGCTGGAATAATATCTGTAAATTCACTATAACACATATGTGTATGAATCTGTGTTTCAGGCTTTACTCCACTTGCCGTAAGTCTGAAGGCTGGTATTGCAAAATCAAGATATTCTGAATTCCAGTCAGATTTCCTTAAAGGAAGCTTCTCTCTTAACGCTGCTTCATCTATCTGGATAATCTTAATTCCATTAGCTTCAAGATCCAGCACCTCATCTCTTATTGCAAGTGCAATCTGTGATATAGATTCCTTTATAGTAATATCCTCTCTTGGGAATGACCAGTTAAGTATTGTTACAGGTCCTGTAAGCATGCCCTTCATAAGCTTATCTGTAAGTGACTGTGCATATACTGACCAATCCACAGTAATTGGCTTCTTGCGGTATACATCTCCCCATATTACAGGAGGTTTAACACATCTTGTACCGTAAGATTGCACCCAGGCTTTTTCTGTAAATATAAAGCCTCCAAGCGACTCGCCAAAATATTCAACCATATCATTTCTTTCATATTCACCATGCACAAGTACATCAAGTCCTATTTCTTCCTGCCATTTTACACATTCAGCAATCTTTCTTTTATTGAATTCTTCATATTCCTGTTTTGTAATCTCTCCTTTACGAAAAGCAGAACGGTTGGCCTTTACATCCTTCGTCTGCGGAAATGAGCCTATCGTAGTTGTAGGAAGTTCTGGTAAAGCAAACAGCTCTTTTTGTATTCTCTGTCTTTCACTTCTTGCTGGAAGTCTTATGTAATCCTGTTCCTTAACCTCTGATAATCTCTTCTTTACCATTTCATTATTGCAGTCCCTTATACCTGAAAAAAGCTGTTTGTTGGCATTTAAATATTCTTGAGCGGTTATGTCTCCACTTAATGTAGATTCACTTATTTCACTCATTTTACTTATTTTACTTATTTCAATTATTTTACTTATTTCCTTTAGTTCTGTAAGCTTTTCTTCTGCAAATGCAAAATAATCAAGGTATACAGCAGATAATTTTGTTTCATTTTTTAATGTATATGGAACGTGCTGTAAAGAACAAGAGGTTGATAATACAACATTTATGCCTTTTTCTTCTAAATTCTTAATTGTATTTAATGTTTTCTCGTAATGATTTTTCCAGATGTTCTTTCCATTTACAAGACCGGCAAATAATAGCTTATCCTTTGGAAATCCGTATTCTTTAATAAGCTCTGTACTCTTTTTTCCTTCTACAAAATCAAGTCCTACTCCATCAAATGGCAGCTTGATTATGTCCTCATATACATCTCTTACATCACCAAAATAAGTCTGAAGAAGCAGCTTGCACGACCTTCTGGCATCTGATATTTCACTATATATTTTAACAAACAATTCCCTGTCTTTATCAGTCATATCCAGCACAAGAGCAGGTTCATCAATCTGAAGCCATTGTATCCCGGTATTATCACATCTGCTTATGATTTCTTTATATGCATTTATGAACGTGTTAACGAAATCTTCCTGAGTCTTTTTACCTGTAAATCTACATAACTTAAGAAGTGTATACGCACCTGTTATTACAGGCTTTGTTTTAATCTTTAGCTCCTCTGCCTCTTTATACTCATCCCACAGCTTACTTCCCGATAATTTAACATCTGTATCATCCTCAACCTCAGGTACTATATAGTGATAATTAGTATTAAACCACTTCTTCATAGCAAGTGCCTTAACATCACCGCCGTCTTTCTGATAACCTCTTGCCATGGCAAAATATCTGTCAAGTGATGATACCTTAAGCTTTTTATATCTTTCCGGGATTATATTTAATAAAAATGCTGTATCAAGCACAATATCATAATATGAGAAATCATTAGATGTAATATAATCAATTCCTGCATCCTTCTGAGTCTGCCAATGTTTTTTTCTTAGCTCTTTTGCTGTATCAGCTAACTCATCTGCATTTATCTCCTGTCTGAAATATTTTTCAAGAGCGAACTTCAACTCCCTTAATGTTCCTATTCTTGGATATCCTACAACTGCTGTCTGCATCACTATTCCTCCTGTTATATTCGCTCATATAATATTCATTTATATGATATACATTATGTATTCCTTCAACTAATGAGCTGTTGTTGTTATTATAGATATCCTTGTAACCCTTGTATAATACATAAAAAAATACGTTTGTCATAGTTTTAAACTATGGCAGTTCATTTTTTATTGATTTTAATTTATTAGAGGGGTGTATTTATTTTATGATTATCAATAAAGGATTATCGACAGACCAACTATTGTCTAACGATTAATCATATATTGACCAACTATTGTTTACTATGAAAGGAACTATATTATCGTGGAATTAATAAAAGGCAGACCAGCCAACGAATCAGACAGACTTGCTAAGGAAATAAGAGTATATGACTTACTTGATAAGCTTGGAATGGAATATTACAGAACTGACCATGAGCCGGCAACTACTATGGAGGTATGTAATGATATCGATAAGATTCTTGGAGCGCTGATATGCAAGAATCTTTTCCTATGCAACCGCCAGAAAACCCAGTTTTACCTTCTGATGATGCCCGGTGACAAGACCTTCAAAACAAAAGACCTAAGTAAACAGATTAATTCAGCAAGACTTTCCTTCGCTGATGAGGAATATATGGAAAAATATCTTGATATAACTCCAGGCTCTGTATCTATTATGGGAC
>CAKRKK010000252.1 GCA_934358235.1 uncultured Lachnospira sp. | reverse complement strand
TATATACCATAAGTATACTTATGGTGCTGACATTGATTACCTCTTTTATAGTTGGAATGCTGTCATAGAAAGAAAGCACTACAAAAGGTACAGCAATCATATATATTAATGCGATCAGAGTACCGACACGTCCCCATTTATGGGCCCATATCTGAAATGAATCAGTCAATGTGATTTTAGTTGAATTATTTTTACTCATAAATATCTCCATTCCGCCGCCTTTTAATTGGCGGCACAAAAGTAGTGTGTTTTAATCAGCTTATAAAATGGTGTATTATATCTTTTAAAGGAATAATTTACACCAGTATATAGATGAAATCATACCGCCAATCATCGAAAAAGCCATAATAAAGTTGTTAAGCCATGCAAGCTTTGGCTTCTTTGCGAGTATGCCAAGGACAACAGCAATCACAAGACCTGTAAGCATAACAGCAGCCTGTACAGTATCACCTATCAGAAGAACAGGAATATATACTGCAAAGAGGCAGAGCATAAAGCAGCCACTTAATACATTTTTCCAGGTGTTCTGGTTATTACTTGTTTTACTTACGCTCATAGAAAGCTTCTTTCCAAGAGGAAGAAGAATAAAGAAACCGCTTAACATACCGATACTCATAAGAATCATAACGACACCAAACTGCTGTCCGCTAGCGCTTTCAAGCATTTCAGCACTGCTTGTAAAGCCAATGGCTGATGCAACAGAGCTTGATATAAGTGATTCATAGGACAATGAGCCGATAACAGACAGACGCCACCAGCTCCATACCGTTCCAAGAACAGATATTAAAGCAAATAAGCCAACAACAATAGACAGGCTTGGTACAATAGAGAATACCAGGCTGGATTTTATGATGTTTTTAAGAGTGTCCTTTGTTATACCAAGTTCAATACAGTGATTATAAGCTTTTTTAAGGTAAATAAGCGAAAAACCTACAATATAAAGTAGTCCGATGATTACCATAATAAGTAAGAGTGGACTAGTTATAATATCCTTCATAGTTGCCATATAAGCCTCCATTCTGCATAAAAATGCATATATTTTATTGTGTAATTGTAATTATGTAAGTGGTTACTATATAAAAGAACTTTATTTATGTTCTTCAAGCCATCTTAAGGCTGTATAGGCATATACAGCGCTGCCCTCAGATAATATATCCTCGTTAAATTTAACCTTAGGGTGATGCTGAGGATAACAGTAGCCATCCTTTGGGGTTCCGGCAGCAAGTGCAAACATAATAGATGGAACCTCCTGGCTTACATAGGCAAAATCCTCACTACCAGTACTTTTGGCTGCTTTGTTGCTGCCAGACATAGCTTTTAAGGCTGCTGCTGTAAATGCCTTAGAGTCGCCAAGCAGTTCCTTAAGATATTTAGCACTATCAGAAGCAAGAACAGCATTATTTAAAAGACATGGACAGCCACTTCCATAGGTAACCTTGGCTTTTGCACGGTATGCATGTGCAATATTAGTTGAAATATCACTAATACGCTGTTTAATGTATGAACGGGTTTCTTCATCATAGGTACGGATGGTGCCGCTCATATGTGCCGTATCAGGAATAACATTAGCTGCATTACCAGCATTAATGGTACCGATGGTAATAACAGCTTCGTCAGAAAGCCCTAATTCTCTTGAGTGTATTTCGGAAAGAGCCATTATAACATGCGCAGCAACAGTTATAGGATCAATTCCGTTGTTAGGCATAGAGCCATGGCAGCCTTTTCCCTGTATATCAATATTAAAATAATCAGCAGCAGGTGCACTAACACCACCATCGCAGGATATAACGGTTCCGGCAGGTATTGGCAGGCCAGCCATAACATGAATCATCATGGCAGCATCTACATCAGGATTTTTCAATACTCCAGCTTTTATCATATCATCCGAGCCCTCAAATATTTCCTCTGCGGGCTGGAACATAAGCTTAACAGTTCCACAAAGCTCATCCTCGTGTGCTTTTAAAAGACGAGCAGCACCTAACAGCATAGTTGTATGCATGTCATGACCACAGGCGTGCATTTTCCCATTATCTGATGCAAAAGGTACATCAGCTTCTTCTTTTATCGGAAGGGCATCCATATCTCCCCTTATAAGAAATACTTTTCCAGAATTCTTTTTACCGGCAAGTGCAATAATACCAGATTTACCGCACATAATTGGTTCGTAGCCCATAGCTGTGAGCTCCTTTTTTACATATTCAGTTGTATTCTGCAGGTCAAATCCTGTTTCAGGATGAGAATGCAGATAACGTCTTGTCTCTACAAGCTGTTTCTGGTATGTAGCAGCTTCCTTTAATATGTCTGTTGTTATCATAAGCAGCCTCCTTTTCAGGTAATAAAAAAAGCGAAGATGTCCGTCTGACGCGCGGCACCTTCGCTACATCTAGCAATGTTATCAACGTTTTAAGCATTTGTCAACATAATAAAAAAAGGAAGAAACTCCTTTAAAAGAGAAGATTGAAACAATAGCCAGTAGAATATATGGAGCTGATGGTGTTGAGTACGACACACAGGCTTCTAAACAGCTTAAACAGCTTACAGACTTAGGCTTTGGTGATTTACCTATATGTATGGCAAAGACACAATTCTCCTTTTCAGATGATCCTAAATTACTCGGACGACCTAAGAATTTCAAGCTTCATGTAAGAGAAGCATATGTATCGGCCGGGGCAGGCTTTGTTGTTGTACTTACAGGTTCTGTTATGACACTTCCAGGACTTCCAAAGAAACCAGCGGCTTATGGAATAGATG
>CAKRKK010000251.1 GCA_934358235.1 uncultured Lachnospira sp. | reverse complement strand
GAACAAGCCGTCGGTATCAAAGTCGTTGGCCTTTGATACCGACATTATCATAAATATATTGTGATTATATTATAATAGCATTATAAGTGCATTATAAGCATGTTATTAATGTGTTTCTGTGCGGTTTGCGCATTAATAAAGCAATGCTTATATATTAGTTAGCGTTCAGAGTATTAAAAAAAATACACATATAACTTTAATATGTTAAAATATTAACTTGACATAGTAAATATACAAGCATAAAATATAGTTTAATAAATTTTTAATACTTAAGACATTTTGTGACAAATATATGCATGTTGCTTTAAAAAGTTAATTATTTGTACTTAGGCTTAAAGATTTATCATATATTTAATAGAATTCGAATGGATTAGGAGGAAGAAAAAGTGGCAAGAGTTTATAACTTTAGTGCAGGTCCAGCAGTTTTGCCTGAAGAGGTATTAAGAGAAGCAGCAGATGAAATGTTAGATTACCAGGGTTGTGGTCAGTCGGTTATGGAGATGAGCCATCGTTCCAAGGTTTATGACAATATCATCAAGGAAGCTGAAAAAGACTTAAGAGAGCTTATGAATATACCAGATAATTATAAGGTATTATTCCTTCAGGGTGGAGCATCGCAGTTCTTCGCAGAAGTTCCTATGAACCTTATGAAGAACAAAAAAGCAGCTTATATTATTACTGGCCAGTGGGCTAAGAAAGCATTTAACGAAGCTAAAATATATGGTGAGGCTGTTGCTGTTGCTTCCTCAGAGGATAAGACATATTCATATATTCCGGATTGTTCAGATCTTGATATTCCAGAGGATGCAGATTATGTATATATCTGTGAGAATAACACAATTTATGGTACTAAGTATAAGACACTCCCTAATACAAAGGGACATATTCTTGTATCAGATGTTTCATCATGCTTTTTATCAGAGCCTATTGATGTAACAAAGTACGGAGTTGTATATGGTGGAGTTCAGAAGAATATCGGACCTGCTGGAGTTGTTATCGCAATTATCAGAGAAGATCTTATAACAGATGATGTACTTCCAGGAACACCAACGATGTTAAAGTGGAAGACACAGGCAGATGCAGATTCATTATACAACACACCTCCATGCTACAATATCTATATCTGCGGCAAGGTATTTAAGTGGATTAAGAAGATGGGTGGACTTTCAGCTATGAAAGAACACAATGAAAAGAAGGCTAAGATTCTTTATGATTTCCTTGACCAGTCTAAGTTATTCAAGGGAACAGTTGCTAAGGAAGATCGTTCACTTATGAATGTTCCTTTTGTAACAGGTGATAAGGAGCTTGATGCTAAGTTCGTTAAGGAAGCAGAGGCAGCAGGTTTTGTTAATCTTAAGGGACACAGAACAGTTGGTGGCATGAGAGCTTCTATATATAACGCTATGCCAATCGAAGGCGTAGAAAAGTTAGTTGAATTCATGAAGAACTTCGAAAAGGAGAATGCATAATGATTAACGTTAATTGTCTTAATAATATCGCATCAATAGGTCTTGACCTTTTCTCAAGCGATTACAATACTAATGCAGCATTCGAGGAGGCACAGGCAGTACTTGTAAGAAGTGCAAAGATGCATGACATGGAATTATCAGATAACCTTCTTGCTATTGCAAGAGCTGGTGCTGGTGTTAACAACATTCCTCTTGATAAATGTGCCGATAAGGGTATTGTAGTATTCAATACACCAGGTGCTAACGCTAATGCAGTTAAGGAACACGTTCTTGCAGCTTTACTTTTAGCTTCAAGAGATTTACTTGGCGGTATCAAGTGGGTAGAAGATAATAAAGATGATGCAGATATTGCAAAGTCAGCAGAAAAGGCTAAGAAAGCATTTGCTGGTAAGGAAATCAAAGGCAAGAAGCTTGGTGTTATCGGACTTGGTGCTATCGGACAGTTAGTTGCTAATGCAGCTATAAGCCTTGGAATGGAAGTATATGGATATGACCCATATCTTTCAGTTAATGCAGCTTGGAATCTTTCAAGTGAAGTTAAGCATATTGTTAATGTTGAGGATATATATAAGGAATGTGATTATATCACAATCCACGTACCAGCGCTTGACAGCACTAAGGGTATGATTAATAAGGCAGCATTTGATATGATGAAGAAGGGTACAGTTGTTATCAACTGTGCAAGAGATGTACTTGTTGATGAGCCAGCTATTCTTGATGCTATCAAGTCTGGCAAGGTTGCAAAGTATGTTACAGATTTCCCTAACACAACAACAGCAGGACAGGAGGGCGTTATTGTACTTCCACATCTTGGTGCTTCAACTGAAGAAGCAGAAGATAACTGTGCTGTTATGGCAGTTAAGGAATTAAGAAACTACATAGAGAACGGTAATATTGTTAATTCAGTTAACTATCCTAACTGTGATTGTGGCGTATGTACATCAGCAGGAAGAGTTACAGTATGTCATAAGAATGTACCAGCAATCATCAGCAAGCTTACAAGCGTTATGGGTGATGCAGGTATTAATATCGAATCTATGGATAACAAGTCAAGAGGAGATTATGCTTACTCTGTTCTTGATACAGGCTCTGCTATCACAGATGATGTGGCAGCTAAGCTTTCAGCTATTGACGGCGTTATTAAGGTAAGAGTTGTTAAGTAATCACAGGATTATAGTGGTGACAATTTATTCTGGATAATCAAGAATAATAAATGTTATATAATTATATTTTGGCAGGTGTGGAATCAGATCCGCACCTGCTTTTTTCATATTTTAGTATGTTTTTTGCGATTTACTTATTTATAGT
>CAKRKK010000250.1 GCA_934358235.1 uncultured Lachnospira sp. | reverse complement strand
ATTAGAAGCTATTTTTATATTATAATATTATTTATAATTCTTTTTGTTAATATGAGATAAGTGAATTAAACAACAATATTTTTCTTTATTATTTTTAAGATGTCTGATATACTAACATAGTATATTAAGAATATATGTTCGTGCAATATTCGTTAGAGGACAGGAGTAATATATGAATTTAGACGGATTAAATGATATGCAGAAACGTGCTGTAAAGCGCACAGAAGGACCATTACTTATAATAGCAGGTGCAGGTTCTGGTAAGACAAGAGTACTTACTAACAGAATAGCTTATCTTATTGATGATTGTGGGGTGGCACCATATAACATACTTGCAATAACATTTACGAATAAAGCTGCAAGAGAAATGAGAGAGAGAGTAGATGCAACAGTAGGAAATGGAGCAGGGGAAGTATGGGTAAGTACATTTCATTCTACATGTGTTCGTATTTTAAGAAGATATATAGATAGAATGGGATATTCGAATAATTTTACAATATATGATACAGATGACCAGAAAAGTGTAATAAAAGATATATGCAAGAAGTTTAATATTGACACTAAGATGCTTAAAGAAAAAACAATAATGAATGCTATATCACACGCAAAGGATGAGCTTATGACACCGGATGAGATGCTTCTTGAAGCAGGTGGTGATTATAATGCGAAAAGAATAGCTAATGTATATGCTGAATACCAGAAAACTTTGAAGCTTAATAATGCATTGGATTTTGATGATCTTATATATAAGACGGTAGAGCTTTTTGAGAAGGATGAGGAGGTACTTAATTACTATCAGGACAGATTCAGATATATCATGGTAGATGAGTATCAGGACACGAATACATCACAGTTCAAGCTTATATCAATGTTAGCTGAAAGATATGGCAATTTGTGTGTAGTTGGAGATGATGACCAGTCTATATATAAGTTCAGGGGAGCTAATATAACTAATATACTTAATTTTGAGAATACATTTGATGGAACTAAGGTTATAAAGCTTGAGCAGAATTACCGTTCAACACAGACTATTCTTAACACTGCTAATGCGGTTATACAGAATAATATAGGCAGAAAGTCTAAGAGTCTGTGGACAGAGAATGGAGAAGGCGATAAGGTTAACTATACTCTTTATGAAAATGGCTACGAAGAAGCGCAGGGAGTTGTGGACAGTATAAGTGCATATGTGCGTGATGGCTGGAATTACAATGATATAGCAATACTTTACAGAACGAATGCACAGTCACGAGTACTTGAAGAAAAGCTCATGATGAAGAATATACCATATAGAATATATGGTGGTATAAGCTTTTATCAGAGAAAGGAAATAAAAGACATACTTGCTTATCTTAAGACGATTGATAATGGATTGGATGGTCAGGCTGTACGACGTATTATTAATGTTCCTAAGAGAGGAATAGGTGCAACTACAATAGAACGTGTCCAGCAATATGCAGATGAAAACGACATAACATTCTGGCAGGCCTTATGTGAAGCAGACAATATAGATACAATTAAGAGAGGTGCGGGTAAACTTGAGCCATTTGTTACGCTGATAAGTTCATTAAAGGCAAAGCAACAGTTTATGAGTCTTAAGGAGCTGGCAGAAACGGTACTCGAAGATACAAGATATATAGAAAGTCTTGCAGAGAGTGAAACTGCTGAGGAAATAGAAGCAAGACAGGAAAATATTGATGAATTCATCAATAAGATAGTCAGTTATGAAACAGGATGCCAGGAAAAGGGTGAGACACCGACATTGAGTGGCTTTCTAGAGGAGGTTGCACTTATAGCGGATATAGATAATCTTGATGAGTCAGAAAAGCAGGTTATGCTTATGACCCTTCATAGCGCTAAAGGTCTGGAATTTCCGATAGTATATATGACAGGAATGGAGGATGGACTTTTTCCAAGCTATATGACAATAGTATCAGATGATCCAACAGAGATAGAGGAGGAACGGAGACTTTGTTATGTAGGTATTACAAGAGCTGAGAAGCTTCTTAATCTGAGCAGTGCCAAGATGCGGATGGTACGCGGTGAGACACAGATGAATAAAGTGTCAAGATTCATAAAAGAGATACCAGAAGAATATCTTAATATATCTAATAACAGTTCAGGTTATAAGGGAAGGATAGCTTACGGTGGGAAAGATGAGTCAGCAGAGCAGCCTGTCTATAATATAAGGGCAAATGCGAAGGCGGCATTAAGCAGGTATGGCAGCGGCAATACAACATATAAACAATCTGACAGGGTTAAGATAGGTGGAGCATCTAAACCAGGTGGAATGTATAAAAGTACAGGATATGGTAATACTACTTATGGTGCATCAGGAAGAGGTGTTAGTGGAACTGGAAAGCAGGGATATGGCAACTCTTTGGCGCAGGCGCGTAACACAGGGAGCGTAAGTTATTATGGTTCAGCAAGTCCATATGGTACAAGTGTTAAGCAGCCAGGTGCATATAGTGCACATCCTAAAACAGATAAGTCTGCTGTGGTAGATAAAGAGACTAAAGCTGCTATACGTGATACGGGTAATGCAGGAAATAATGACAAGGTTGGATTCGGAAAAGAATTTCCAATGGATCTGTTTAATCTTAAGAAGCAGACTGATATTACATCAACAGGCCTTGGATATAAAGTTGGAGATATGGTTCAACACAGTAAGTTTGGCAATGGAAAGGTAATAGCCATAGATTCAGGGGAACGTGATTATATGGTGTCAGTTAAATTTGAAGAGGCAGGACTTAAAAGAATGCTTGCAGGTTTTGCAAAGCTTAAGA
>CAKRKK010000249.1 GCA_934358235.1 uncultured Lachnospira sp. | reverse complement strand
ATCCTATCCCATCTAAATCAGGAGAGGTAGCTTTTTATGTTGCTATCCGTGTAAGCAACAGGCTGGCTGGCAATGTAAAAGCACATTCAATAGACAATGTATTGGCAAGAATAGGTTCTATAGCGGATGTAGATAATCCATATTCAGCTTATGGCGGAACAGAGATTGAACCGGTTGGTCTTGCTGAATTTCGTGGAACTCATCTTATGAGCAGTTCCAACAGGCTTGTTACAATGAGAGATTACGAGAATGCGGTATTTTCATTTTCTGATAATATTGTCAGGGTTAAGTGTATTAAGGCAGATGGAAAGATAATAATTGTTGTATTAATCAAGGATTGTGAGGAAGATATTAATACCTTCTGTGTATTAAAGAACCAGCTTAAGGATATGCTGCTAGAGTCAGGAGAGATGACACTTACAGCTAAAAATATAGAAATAAGAGAGCCTTTATTTGTAGAAATATCTGTTCAGTTATGGGTAAGTGCAGCTATGCAGATAGATAGATTCCAGTTACAGGAAGAAGTAAACCAAAGTCTTACAAAGTACTTAAAACCAGTAACAGGCAATAATAACAGAGGCTGGGATATAGGTGAAATACCTAAAAAGACACAGATTATAATGAAGCTTAAATTCCTGGAAAGAAAAATAAGCATAAAGAATTGTGTAATAAGTGCAAGATATTCTGATGAAACAGGTCTTCACGAAGTAGATGCTGACAAGCTTAGAAGTAATCCATATGTATGTATAAGAAATGGAATACACGAGGTTCATATATCAGATGAATGATAAAGAAGGGAGTGCGTATGTTAGAAAGAAATGATTATAAAGAAGTAACCTTTGAAGAATATTTCAGGGATGCACTTGTACAGATTCCCTTATATACCAATGAATGGACGAATTATAATGCTTCTGATCCTGGAATTACAATTCTTGAGAATATGTCAGCATTTAATGTTTTACAGCAGAATTATATAGAAAAACTGAATGAACAGGCGCATCTTGGACTTCTTAAAATGGCGGGAATTAACAGAAGACCTGGAAAGAGTGCAAGTGTATTTCTGAAAGAAGCATATGGAAATATAGATGAAGAATTTCCAATGAATTATAAATTCTATGTGGGTGATCTGTGCTTTGAGAATTATAATAAAATACATATTAATGGCAGGAAAATTACACATATATTCAGAAAAGAAAAAGATAATATTATTCCAATGAATGAACTTCTTTCCTATGAAGTACCAGTATCTTCTTATGTATGGGGAAAAGAGCCAAAGCAGGATATGCAGCTTTATTTTATCGTCAACAGATTAGAAGAACAGGATAGGGAACTGCTTTTTTATGTGGATATAGATGAGGCATTTAAAAGAAATAAGATAGAGTGGAAGGATGATAATCCATTTGCATATATTAAATGGCAGTTATATTCAGATAGAGGCTTTATAGATATAAAGACGGAAGATTTATCGGAATGTTTCTTACAGGATGGTATTATAAGGTTTACTATTCCAGTTGAAAAAGCTGCATACTTTGATAAATATGGATATACAGGATATGCCATTAGAGCTGTGCTTACTAAGGCCGAATATGACAATCCCCCACGTATTAATAATATATCAGGCTTTATATTTGAAGTCGTACAAAGAGACTCTAAAGCTGAATGTTATACATTTGCTGGAAGTGATGAAATAAAGATTAATTCAGAGCTTGCAGATTTAGGGTATTTTGATGTTTATTGCAGGAATACGAATGATAAAGGTTTTTATAAATATAAAGTCAAGTCTGATATAAAGGGACAAATCGGACATTTTTATAGTGTTAATAAAGATGATAAGGGAAAGCTCCAGGTTAATATTGCTAAAGCGACAGAGTGTGAGGAAAAGGATGCTCCACTTGTAAAAATAGTTATCTATGATGAAGATATTATGAGACAGTATCATCTTGGCAGGATATATGGCTATGATAATCAGGAAATTGAGCTTCCGGTTAAGAATGTTAACAAAGAAACCTTTGAACTGCTTATAAGAATGGGTGATGAAGATGAGAATGCCTGTTATATATTTGCAAAACCAGATGAATATGGGGAAGGCAGTATATGTTATGAGCTGGATGAGGCAGAAGGTAAGATATATATAAAAGATGCTGGTGATTACATTAATGGAGAGCTGTATATGTGCAGTGTTGATATTAATGAGGGACATTTGGGTAATATTGACAAAGGAAAGCTTTTTCATCCAAAGAATAATAAACGTATTGGTTTTATAAATGTATCGGCAGGTGTTGGCGGAAGTTATCAGGAAACTTTAGAACAGATGAAATTAAGATTTGCAGAAAGAGTAAATATTCCGGAAATAGCAGTTCGTGCAGACGACTATGAAAGATTTGTAATGCAGACACCGGGGTTATCTATAAGCAAGGTAAAAGCAATAGCACATCCTGAGGATAATAGTGTTCATATAGTAGTTCTTCCTGCAACAGAGGGCAGACTTCCAAGACCATCTAAGACATATATTAATATTATCAAGAATAATCTTGAACATTATAGAATGCTTACAACTAAAGTGTATATAGATGAGGTTAAATATGCCGCTGTCGATGTTACAGCCAATATTATTATTAAGCCACATTATACAGGCGCAGGGAAACAGATAGAAGAAGCAGTTAAGAATAGTGTTGATTATATACGTTCTAACCGCAATTTTGGTGAACTGTTAAGATATGAAGATGTATACAGAAGTATCAAAGAATTAGAATGCGTTGATGATATTATTGAACTAAGACTTAATTGTACGGATAAGACCTGCGTGGAAAAGCAGGAGCTTAATCTGAAACCATCAGA
>CAKRKK010000248.1 GCA_934358235.1 uncultured Lachnospira sp. | reverse complement strand
TATTAGCATTCTCTGACCGAGCTTGCAAAATTGCTACTTTGAAAGTCATTCTATTTCCTCCATCAAATTCAAATTTTCATTTCCCATTGTACCATGCACAATTCTCACATTCTATTATATTTTTTATAGATAAAAAAAGGTGGACTGCCATACATAGCAATCCATCCTCTGCCTTATTACAGTCAATTTTATTTTTGTAGTGTTATCAAATACATTTGCCTGATTACATATATATATATATTAACATACAGATTGTTGGAATTCTCTGTATAAATATAGGAACCCAGTAATTCAACAAGTCTTGCAAGGTTAGGAGGCAATTCAAGGAACAGGAGAATAAAGATATATCAGAAGAAATACTTTCTTAAGGTGTTTAAGCAGATAGAAGGAGTAACACCGACAGAATATAAGACAGCCTTCTTTAAGAAAAAGAATGTTTAAAAGCTCTTAAAATATTTCTCAAGTCTTGTAAAGGTTTTAGTAAGTGCAACGGCTTCAGCTTCACTTAAGCCATCGGTTATGTAGTTAATCATATCCGCATGGAACTTCTTGTGGTGGTTATATGCAGCCACACCCTTATCTGTAAGTGAGGCGTATACAATACGGCGGTCTTTCTCACCGCGTGTTCTTATGACATAGCCCTTCTTGACAAGTCCGTTGATGCCAACAGTAAGAGTACCCATAGTAACACCAAGAGCCTTGGATATAATGCTCATGGTTTTTGGTTCATCTATACCTATAGCTTCTATAATATGCATATCTGTAACAGAAATATCCTTGAATTCGTCTGTAATTAAAGCCTTTTCTTCTATATTCATAATATCGTTAAACAATGTCACAAGTATAGAGTTTAATGATTCGTAAATGTCCATAAAAGCACTCACCTTCATACTTAAAATAAACGTAAAAAACTAATTACATTATATATTACAACAGGGGTTAATGCAACAAAATACTACACCTCTTTAAACCGCTTCAAACAACTTTAATATTCTACCGGTTATAAAATAAGGTGTAGTATTTTGCATAAATTATGACATAACAGCTTAAGTGATTAATTATTCATTCAATTATCTATTCATTTTTTTAGCCTTTACAACAAATGTGTAGAGTGTTGTGCTGCTGCAAATAATTATAAATAGTGTAAGCCAGAGTGTAATATTGCTGTTATCACCTGTCTGTGGTGTTTCAACCTTATTGTCAGCAGCTTCAGTTACAGTTTCTGTTGAAGCAGAGGTTGAAGGTGATATTGATGTATCTGTTGATGCATCTGCTGATGAATCTTTAGATGAGCCTGTTGAGTTGCCTGCAAGCTGCTGTTTTGTTATAAGATATGTTGAGCAGTGGTCCTGTTCTACTGTCATATAACCATCATTATCAACTACTGCTGACATCAGGCTGATTATAGTGCCATCATCTAAGAGCTGGCTGTAGTAAAGTGTCTGGCCTGCATAAGCTTTTCCAACATTTAATCTGATGCTTGCTTTGGCAGGAAGTGTACCAGAATAGTTGTATACTATCTTAGATACAAATATATCATCTGTTACAGCTTCTGGCATATTTCCGGCTTCTTTTATATCAGAGGTAATTGCTGTTGAAAAGTCATAGATTGCAACCTGTGATACTTCTGACATAGTTCCTTTGGCAAATGTAAATGTAACGTCATTGTTGGATTTAATAACAACATCATTTGCTTTGTTATCCGCTATAAGCTTTCTGATTTCATCAACCTTAATAGTTGTGCTGCCATCTGATACATCTACTATTGTATTACCTGTATTAATATCCGGAGCTGATGGCTTCTCATCGCCTGGTTTCTCAGTTGGTTTCTCGGTTGGTTTTTCAGTTGGCTTTTCAGATGGGGTGTCTGTTGTGCTGTCTCCGGCTGATTTAGCAGTAAATGTAAGCTTATCAGCTATACACTCGACGTTATAAAGAGCATCTATTTCTGTTCCATCATACTGGTAGCCATCAGGCAGCTTATCATTTCCCCATACAGGCTGGTAGGTTGCTACGGGATTGTTATAATCAACAAGCCATAATTCGTCATTACTTTTTTCATCTATGCCAAGCTTTTCAAGAAGCCTGCAGATTCTATAAGAGGCTTCGTTATTTTCATACACATAAGCAGAAACATATTTTTCTTTGGTTGCTGTATTTATTATAACCTGACAGGTTCCGCCGCTCCCACCATCTGACTCATAATAAGATATAGGATTGTCTAAGGTAGTTTCTGTGTAGCCGGCAGGGATGTTGTCATATTCACCTGTCTTTTCTGCGTAATATACATCACCCAGAGAGCTCTTTGTAGTAAGCTTATATACTGTATAAGTTACTTTGGCAGGTTCGATATAGGTCAGCTTTTTAATATAATACAGCGAAGTATTATCTGTTTCACTCTTATATACTGTATTAGTTGTATAAGGCTCGTACTCATAATATTTAGCACATAATCTTGATATTTCCATTGGGTGTGAAACATTATATGTTACATTTTCCTTTAATGTTCCATTATCTCTGATTGGTTTGTTAGTTAGATTATCGCTTGTATACACTACTGCCTTTGAACCGGAATATATGGTGACATTACAGGTGTCTGCAACTGAAAGTACGGAATTAGTACCTTCGGCAAAGAAGGCTACACCATAATCACCTGCCCTGTCAGCATTAATAACTAAGGAACCATTACCACATATATTGATGGAACCGCCCCAGGCATCACCATATGAACCTATACCTCCGATTTCGTTATCACCAATAAGGTTAATCTTGAAATCATCACCCATCATATTAGTAGCTATTCCGGTAGCCTTGTTTTTATAATTATTTAATGTAAGTGTATTGGTTTCTCTGT
>CAKRKK010000247.1 GCA_934358235.1 uncultured Lachnospira sp. | reverse complement strand
GCCATTGTCTTTCCTGTTCCCGGTATTCCAGTAAACAATGCTGTCATACCCTTTCCGTAAGAATATCTGCTGTCCATATTCCAGTCTTTATATACTTTATAATAATTTTTCATATAACCGCATATGGCATTAAGAATTTCTTTCTTATCAGCAGGAAGCTTTAAATCTGATAACCGCTGTCTGCTGTTAACACTTATAATGCTTCCTTTTTCCGGCATTGATATTACCTGTCTGCAGCAATCACATATCTTTTCCTCCAGACTTCTGTTATCAGCATCGGACATCTGGCTTAATAGTAAAAACACCTTTGCTATCTGTGATGGAACAAGTGTATATTTAACACCATAGAATTCATAATCTATTTGTATATTATAAAGCTCACAATATTTCTTCCAGACTTCTATTCTCTCAGCAAGTATCCGGCAGTCCAATGAAACCCTTATAAAAGGAAGCTCTGTATGTGGAATAATCTCCGTATCTGTTAAGGTTGTTATAATAACAGGCTTATTAATATCTCTTAGCTTATTCTCAAGCAGATATAATATTTTATCAATGTATTTATAGCTTTGCTTTTTATCATCTTCAATGTTATGAATACATAATGCTGCATCATAAAATATCAGTTCTCTTTTTACTGAATTAATAATATCTCTCTGGCGTTCATCACTACTTGCCAGTAATCTCTGATAGTCAAGATATACAACACTAAAATCTGCTTTATCTGCTGCCTTTTTTACAAGAGACTTTCTTCCACTTCCACGCTCTCCTGCAAGCTGCATATATATTTTACTTTTATGTATATCATACCCTTCAAGATAATGTGACAATGTATCAATATTACTCTGCTGTCCAAAATAATTATAATTCTGTTCTCCTGTATAAAGCTCTATTATTCCATTGTATTCAGGTACTGTTTCATTAGATCCCCTTACATAAAGGTATAATCTTCTATCAGCCTCAAAGGCTGTGTCAAGAAAACTGCCAGAGTTATCCTTTTTACATAATATATCTGATATTGTCTGATACTGCCTGTATAACTCCAGCTCATCATATATGTATCTGCCTGATGAATAGTCTTTAGAACTGAATATATTTTCTTTTCTTAGTAAATCCAATATTAATCTTAATGTAATGCCATTTCCTGTAAGCTCTTTTATCATTACACCAATTCTTTGCCATTCATATCCGGCTAAAGCCAGATGCAACATAAGAATTAATGGCTCTGACCCCAGCAGTTGAAAAAGATAATTATATCTTACTTTAATCTCTTCACTTTCTTTATCAGTATCCAGCTCTGCTTCATCATAACAATGTATAACATCATCAAAATATGGCTTTGCAAAACTGCCAAAATAATGTACAATATAATTAATTATGCATCTGGTATAACTGCTTACATACGACATTCATACACCTCTTTGCTTCTTTGTAGTCTAAAACTCCCCTGTTATAAGTTCTGTTATATCATCATAACAATCCTCTATCATTGCTATAATCCAGTTAATTATAGGAATGACTGATAACAATTCAGGTCTGTCATTACTAATAACACAATTGTATTTAAAATACAGTTGTTCTTCCTCATCAAACACCTGAAAGCTTCCTAAAGCACTGACAAGATTAATCTTATTAAGAGCATTAAGTATCTGTGGAAGCTTGTCCATATTAACCCTTTTATCAAATGTCACAAAAAACTGTGCCACTTCAATATTATTCAAAGCTTTAAGACCTTCATCATCTGAAAAACTAAGTTCCATAATAGCTGCACCAAGTTCTTCTTTTCCAAGCAGATTGATTAAAGCTTTAAGGCTTATATCCTCCTCATCATCTATAAATGTCTCATAGCTGTTTTTAACAAATTCTTCTTTTAACTGGCTTAAAACTTCTCTTTGTCTTTGTTCTGTCATAATATATGTATATTACCTTCCCTCCTGTTCTTCCTTCTTTTCCTTAGTGTCAGCAGTACTTCTTCCCATTGATTTTCTTGCAGCATCAGCATTTCTTCCACCTGCAAGTCCCATATAAGCATTCGTTTTTTCATCTTTGCTTTCTATATTATGTTCGTACTCTTCACTTAATTTATCCTTATCTGCATCAACAAGATCCTGTACTGATGAACGATTAGCTGCTACTCTTATCGCTCTCCTCATAGCTCCACCATTCAGCTTGTACTTATCCTTTAGCTTCTCATAAACTTCACTTCCGCCTAACAGCCCTTTCAAACCTTGCTTTACTGTATTCTTTTCTTGCTTTTTAACTGCAAGATTTTGTCCAAATTCCAACGCCATATTTGCAAGCTTTGAGATTTTTGCAGCTATTCCACTAACCTTTTCAGAAGCAAATTTACCTATCGCCTTATTCACTGTATCAACGATATTCTTCGCTATGCTAAAACCACCCGTTACAGATTCTTTCTTAGCCTGTTCCTTCATATAAGCGAGCTGTCTTCCCTGTGCACTATTAGGATCTGTTTTTTTCTCCAGTTCCTCTAAAGCCTTGCGCCTTTTACTGCTTTTATATATCGAAACTGCATCATTACCTATATTAACGCCATCCTCTTTCATATCCATAAGCTTATCGATAGTTGACTCTGCTTTTTCCTCTTTGGTTTCTGGTTTTGCTTCTTTATTCTTGTTTTCCTCGGTCTTAGTTTCTTCGGACTTTGTTTCTTCGGTCTTAGTTTCCTCGGACTTTGTTTCTTCAGTCTTAGTTTCCTCGGACTTTGTTTCCTCGGACTTTGTTTCTTCGGTCTTAGTTTCCCCAGTCTTTACTTCTGACTCTGTTTTTGTTTCTTCGGCCTTTACTTCCTGCTGCGCCTCAGGTTCGTTTTCCTTAGTCTGCGCTGCTGTTTCTGGT
>CAKRKK010000246.1 GCA_934358235.1 uncultured Lachnospira sp. | reverse complement strand
CTTTTGCACCTCGTGGTTAATTTATTAATTCAGCATATATGCCTTATTACTTCTATCTGTTATTTTAATAATTATACATAGATTTATCAATAATAATTTTCAATATCTCATTATATTGTTACTTTATTGCCTTATTATTCTATTACTTTATTATTTAGTCTGCCTGTCAGGTACGTTGACTATACTATCTATCTTCTGCTTTAATATTGACAGGCTTCCCATTCTCTTTAATGCCATATCAGACTGCTCCTCCATCTGCTTTAGCTTCTGCGTATTTCCCATTGTCTTATATACATTTTTATAAAATTCCGCATTATAATACTCTGCAACCGCTATGCTTTCATCTAGTTCATTGTCATGAATATTATCTATCACAATCTTATCCCTGCTGGCATAATCTACTGCCCTGCCATATTCATCATTCTTATACAGGTTCATAAACCAGCGTGTATTATATGTCCTGTTCTCATCATTATAATTCTCTGTTACCGCTATTATCATCGCAGCATTAAGAACAACAAGAATTACAATAATTATATCCATAATAATTAATCTGCTCTTCTTCATAATAATCCTCATTCCTGCGCACATTTTGCGCATATCGGCTTTGTGTCAAATGTATACAAACATAAATCCTGCGTATAAAAAATCCATTTTCACATCTATCCTCTTTGTATAAGGCACTGCTCAATTCGTGCGCTTGAAAATGTATCAATAGCCTCTAAATCCTCATCTGTAATGTGATAATATTTCTTAAGCAGTACTCCCATATCTTCCCGCATTTTGTTAAGATACTTTTCATTGTCTGATGTCATAGTTACTTCTTTATCTTTATATGCCGATAACTGTGTATAGTAGTAAAACTGCGAAAGATAATATGCCAGATTAGACACATCTGACTGTGTAAGATTATAATTACCACTATCGTTAGTATTCATAAATCCCACTGACCACACATAATATCTTGCACCCATAAGAACCGAATATTCTTTATCAAATGCTTTATTATCAAGAGCATCTATCTCATCACTATAATCCGATAATTCCTTATAACTACTGCTATCAAGATATGAATATATTTTATTACTTATTTCTGTATAATTATTCGTTATTGCTGATTTCTTTACAGCCTTTTTTACAGAGCCAGTTAATGCAATACCAATAAATGCTATAAGAAGCAGTGCAATAACAACTGCGGGTATTGCAAATGCGTAAGCTTTCTTTGAATTACTGTCCGCCTTATTATGTACATTCTTTTCTGTATTATTGAAATCTTTATCATACCTGTCTATGGCTTTTTTATGACTTTCTGTATAATACTTATCTTCCATCTATTATCTCTTTTCTTATATTATTAACGGCAATGCTTTCGTTGTGTCTGTCAATTGCTTTTACAGAAAATATAGCTGCCACCAGTATGATTACAACCGCCAGTACAAGGACAAGCACTTTTACAGCCTCTTCTACAATTATTTTTTTATTAATATCAGCAAGTTCTGCCAGCCTTTGCCTAAGTCCTGCCAGTCCTTTCATATATGATTTTTCCTGTCCATAATAATTGGAATTGCCACAATATGGACACTGGCTGAGATTTTTATTAAATTTTGCGCCACACGAAGGACATATCACATTCATTTTATTATTCATACTTATTTTTCACACTTTCTTCTATAATAAGTTGGATTTGCGTACTATCCGCCGTCCTTATAGCCTGCACCTGTTCATCACTCACATAAAAATATGTCTTTAATATTGCATCCATATTCTTATAAATCTGTTCTACCTTCTCATCAGACGTATCTCCAACCGCAAGCTTTCCATATATATAATGAAGGTTATCCAAATCATAAAATTCATCCAGCAGACCACAAATATCCGTCAGTGCCTTATTCTTATCAAATATATTATGCGCGGCAAGATATTCACTTATATAATTATTCACAAATATGTATATCTGTGCAGCCTCTATCTGTGGGTGATAATCAAGATACAAACCATCTGACCAGCCTGATATATTAATGCTGTCACTATAATTAAAGAAATCATAGTAATCTTCATTCTCCCAATATCTGTCTAACGTGGCTGTCACCATATCATATTTACTAACAGCATTTTTCTGCTTAATAAAATACCAGTCGTGTGTAAGCATATACACCACCAGACCAATAAACATTGCAAGAAGCACCGCTATAGCCACTCCACGCACAAGCACTTTTACTGTATACAGCTGCTGTGCGCTTATTGATTTTTCCGCTGTATTAACTTTTGACTGATATTTGTCATAATCTTTTTTATAGGCTTCCCCTGCCCTATTCTTCCTGCCACAATGCGGACACACCTCATCGGTCAGATTAAGCACTGCCCCACAATACTGACATTTCATATTAAATGTACTGCCTTTATAAATATTCTCCCTTTCCACGCTTTCCCTCACTTTTTCTCTCTTTTATGCTATTTATAGATAATTATTTATTGTATATACGAATAAAATGTATTATTTTATACTATACTTTAATATAATATATATTTTTCATATTAACTAAGCGTAATATGCTGAAATCTTCTTTGATAAAATATTCTTTAATGAAACATACGTTATTATAATATATAACCAGTCTTATTGCATTAGTTTATATTTTGTTTTTATAATTCACATTTTACTCACATCTTTTACATAACACGTTCACATTTTCCATCTAATATAATCATTGTTGAAAGACATATGACATTGCTTTCAATAGACTTTTTCATAAACAGATAACTACTCACTCCCTTAAATTTGTAGTTATCACTCTCCCAAAAAGAACCTGAATGATAATCATATCAATTGCCACTTGATATCATTATCATTCAGGTTCTTTTAGTTTATTTATT
>CAKRKK010000245.1 GCA_934358235.1 uncultured Lachnospira sp. | reverse complement strand
ACCTGATATTTATACACTCCTGCCATATGAGATAGACCTCCGTCCTGTCTGCTCATATCTATTTCAGGAACCTCGTGACATTCTATAACGTGTTTTATCGTATTATCCATAACCATTATCTCCATTCATTTTATACTGATGTGAATATCAAAAATAAATTCTGTCACTTACCGATGTAACCGGATTACTTCACTATGCTCTTATTATGCTCTTTTAAGCACAGGCATACGATATATCTTTACAAGCAGCGGAATCACCATAATAAACCATACAAGTGGCTCTGCTATAATAACTCCTGTATAGCCCATAACCGGCACAAGCGTTGCTGCAATAACTATCTTTCCAAACATTTCCAGTGAGCTTGATACAAGCGGTGTTATCTGCTCTCCAAGCCCCTGCATGGCATTTCTTACTATACAGATTACTGCCGTAACATAATAGAATACAGAATCAAACTTAAGGTAATTAGTCGCATTTACAATAACCGTTTCATTGCTGCTGCCCGTTACCAGATACACAAGCCAGCCGCCTATCGTATAACTAGCTATCATTGCAAGAGTACACCATATACACGTGTAAAATATAGAAAGCTTAATTCCCTTCTTGACTCTTTCAACCTCACCTGCTCCAATATTCTGTCCACAATAGGTTGCCATAGTCTGTCCGAATACTGTAAACATAATCATAAATATCTCTGAGATCTTGCGTGCTGCTGTGTGTGCAACTATTATATCCTGACCAAGCCTGTTAATAGCTGTCTGAAGTGTAAGCGAGCCTATATTAACAAGCGAGCTCATAAATCCCATGGATAATCCACCACCAAGCATATTCTTAACCATAGTACTATCAAGTCCTTTAAAATCTTTTCCTGACAGCCTTAATATCTCATACTTTTTAAACATATAAAATGCACATACCACGAAAGCAATTAGCTGTGCTAACACAGTTGCATAGGCTGCACCCTTAACTCCAGCCTTTATGATAACAACAAAGAATATATCTCCAACAACATTTAGCGCCACAGATACAGCAAGTATAATAAGCGGCGTTATAGTATCACCTATCGCCCTAAGTACTGCTGCACACATATCATATAAAAAGGTAGCAAGCAGACCTGCTATAATAACAGATATATACGAGCCTGCCTCCACAAACAGCTCCTCTGGTATATTAAGAAACTTTAATATCGGAGTAAGACATACAAGTCCAGCAAATGTAAGAACAACCGCTGTAATAACTCCTAATATAAGAGCTGTCGAAAATGACTTCCTGACTGCCTGTATATCCTTAGCACCAAACTTCTGGGCTGTGACTATTGCAAAGCCATTCGATAAACCAAGAAGAAAGCCTATAATAAGATTGCTAAGAGTTGTTGTTGCACCGACTGCTGCCAGCATATTCTCACCTAAAAATGTTCCAACAATTCTTGTGTCTACTATACTGTATGTAAGCTGTAAAAGATTTGCCAGAAATATAGGCAATGCAAATGTCAATATGAGTACCGACGGTTTACCCTTTGTAAGATCCTTCATTAACTAATCCTCATTTCAATAAATTTCAATAATTTTCTGAATCAACCTGGTTCTGATTTAACCCGGTTCTGATTAAACTTTATTCTCACGCTCACAACCTCACTATCTGTCCCAACCCTCATAGCCGGGCCATATAATCCAACCCCTGAGGTAACTACACTATACATATTGTCTATCTTCTTTATTCCCCAGTAGTTTTCCCAGGCTATGGGCTGTATTATGGTAAGTGGGAAGAACTGTCCTGCGTGAGTGTGTCCACTAAGCAGGACATCTACTCCCATATCTGCGGCCTTATGAAGCTCATCAGGCTCATGATTAATTACTATCAACGGTTTTGAACTATCACATTGTTCTATAAGTTCAGACAGCTCTTTTCTGTTATTAGTACCATCCCCTGCTTTCTCTCCATCAAGTCTTCCTATCAGTTCAACCCTGCCATCTGCTATTGTTGTGACCTCATCTAGCATAATATTAACGCCTGCCTCTTTAAGAAAGCTTTCCATACGAGGATCCCTGAATGCCTTTGTTAATGCTGCTGTTGAAAAGCCGCCAACTAAGGTTTCTGTAACATCATGATTACCAAATACAGCATATGAACCATACTTTGAATTAACACCTCTTATAATTGCTTCCAATCTTTTAGGATCATCCAGCGCATCATAATCATTATCAAATATATCACCTGCATATATTACAACATCAGGATTAAGTTCATTTATACGTTCAACCATCTTTTCCATATCATCACAGCCTATACTATATCCTAAGTGAAGGTCTGCAACAAGGACAATATTAAGACTATCAAGATTATCCGTCTGCTTATCCGCATATATTTCATAGCTTCTTGTTGTCATATGCCTTGCATGTATTGTTCCATATATAGTAAAGCCTACACTTGCTGCTGTTATTGATATTCCTATTATAAGTGCACCGTATAAGCTTCGAAGCATAGGAATACTTTTCTTCTTATCCACAAGCTTAAGAATAAGAACAATAATATCCCCTATAATCATAAAGAATAATAAATAAATAAATAATCCCAGCCACACATTGCTTATCTTATGAATCATCACCTGTATACTGCTTCTTGGAAGAAATACCCCCAGAAATATTGTCGATGCAAATACACAATACAAGCCAATCCATACTGCCTGCATGCGCTTATGCTTAAACAATGGTATAACTATCTTAAACCAATGTATCATACGCCACAGCATATATGTACTAAGTATAATATAAACAAACAGCATCAGCCACTTAAACATACATACCTGCCACTCAAAATGTGTGTAAATATACGCACATCGAGATAATATAGGTTCTCACGAACTCTACTTACTGCTTCAT
>CAKRKK010000244.1 GCA_934358235.1 uncultured Lachnospira sp. | reverse complement strand
CGTGGAGCACATATAAGGGCAACTAACAGACGGATTGCAAGGTTTACCATATTTGCAATAAGAAATGGCCGCATGATTCCAAGTCCACGAAGAACACCATCCGTTGCCATCTTGATACCCATAAAAATGAAGAAATAACCAATCCATCTCATATAATCACCAGACACCTGATATGCTAAATCAGTTCCGTCTTTTCCTAAAAACAACGATGAAATCTGCGTATGTAATGTTTCAATAACTATAAATGCAAGAACAGCAAAACATACGTCTAACACAAGTGCAGCGTGGTATCCTTTTTTAATACGCTGGCTCTGCTTTGCTCCCAGATTCTGGGAAACATATGGCGAAACTGCATTTCCAATAGATACAAAGATTAATGAAAAAACATTTTCCACTCGCATTGTTGCTGAATAACCTGCAAGTGCCTGTGTACCGAAGGGATTTACAACCGCCTGTACTATCATCATGCCAATAGATACTGTTGACTGCTGTAGAACAGAGGGTACAGCTATTCGAAGCATAGAAGCTAACTCCTGTCTGTTAAACCAGTTAAAGCTGCATTCATATCTACGCATCCGGTGAAGGAATATCAGTAGTGAAAACACAGCCGAAATCCCCTGTGCAATGAGCGTTGCAAGTGCTGCACCAAACACTCCAAGACCTAAGCCTGCAACCATCCATAAATCCATAATAATATTAAGGATAGAAGAAAATATCAGAAGTCCCAACGGAATCTTCGACTCACCGATTGAGGTAAACATCGTTGAAAGAATATTGTACATAAACAGAAACGGAAAGCCCACAAAATAAACACGCAGATATAATACCGCCTCATCCATTATATCAGCAGGCGTCTGTAATGCACTCATCATTATATTAGAAAATCCAAAACCAAATATTCCAAGAAATATGCTTAAGATCAAAAAGCTGAGCAATGATGTTGACACAATTGTTTTCATCTTACTATAATCCCTTGCCCCAAAATACCGGCTCACAAGTACACCGGCACCTACACCGGCACCAAGTGCTACACATATAAAGACATTCGTAAGTGCAGCACAGGCACCTACCGCTGCGAGTGCAGAGGAGCCGACAAACTGACCAACTATTATTGAATCAGCCATATTATATACCTGTTGGAAGAAGCTTCCAAGAATCATAGGCATTGCAAATATTGTCAGCGCTTTTAGAGGCGCATCCGTGATTAAATATTCATCCTTTGACATTATCTTATTCCTCCATAAACCAATTCTTTTTGTCCGGAAACACAAAACAATCCATTTATCCTTCCTATATAAAAAACGGATAAGGTACAGACATCTTAATCTGCGCCTTATCCGGCTGCTGTTTCTATGAACAACTCACCCTCCGAGCGAACACGTAGGATTATATAACACTATTTTCTTATTAGATTACCTATATTATAACGTGTGCGAGGTCGGATGTCGATGAGTTTTTGACCATTATTAAAATATTCTTACTCAGATTTATCTTCTGATATCAGTATACATAACTCATCTGATAATAATGCATTCAATGCTGACTTGTGTTCCAATAATTGTTCACATGATCCAACAATTATCTCAGAAAATTTTGTTTTTCCAGCCCTTCTTCTTAATACTAAGTCCAAATCCTTTGCTTTCGATAAATTCAATTCATTTCCTTTTAATAATGTCATTGGCTTTGCGTTACCCGCAACAAAAAATCCTAAAGTAGCACTAACATTACCAGCAGCTAATGAGCATCGTATTCTATTCTTTTCAAAATCTTCTTCAACCGATGTTCCCGTAGAAAACATATTCATAATAGATGGTAACGAGTTGATTTTTCTTCTAACAGAACCTTTTACTTCTTTTTCATTCTGCCCCTTTTTACAAAAATCAAAATCACATTCTTCCAATAAGCCCTTATAACACTTCTCAAAAAATGAAGCTGCATCCAAATTTGTATGTAGTCCTGTAAGATGCAGATAATTGTCCTCATGTGCACTTACTATATAATATTCATTTTTTTCAAACGCTTTAGAACATAGTAAATATTCATATTCAACATAATATTTCTTATATAAATCTGCACATTGAATAACTGTTTCTTTTACGCGTTGCGAAAAACTCTTTTGTTCTTCCATTAAACCTCCATATAGTAAAATAGAAGGATGACCTCGCAGTCATCCTTCTACTAATTTTTCACAGTTTATTCTGCAATAGGAATGGGTTTTCGGTCTCCATCCCGACCACTGGAACAGGTTTAAGGTCTCTGTTCCGACCTTATAAGTATCTCTTTTTGTACTTTAATTATACATCCCATACCTCAAATAGTCAAAGAATTTTTCTTCTTTATATAAAGATATTCTATACTTTATTATATGCCTTGCCATTAAAAAAAGAGCCTGACACATCAAGCTCTATCTAGGTGTTGTCCGAAGACGTCCACCGCAATTCACAAACATAATATACTATATAGCCATAATTTGTGCAAGTTGTATTAACAAATAGCTGCATATTTGTGTCACCTCTGGTGTCACAAAATTGATTTATTATAATTTCATTTTTATATTGTCATAAATGCATCAATCTTAGCTAATATCTCTTCATTGTTTTGATAGCAGAAATCCGTTGCATTTATTCGCATCACTTCTCCGGGTATTTCTATTCTTTTCATATAATCGGAACACTTTTTAAAATCTTCGAATTTATCTATTGTTGTGCTTAAATGAACCGGATGCCTGTTTTCATTTGTCATTCTATTCAAATATCTCTCATGCAGCATTTCCACATCTCCAAAAAGAGCAATTGTAAGTACATCATAAGCATTATCTTCCGCTATTTTATGTAACCTTTCCAGTTCCGATTTATGAAAATTTGATTCTAAAATTAAGTCTTTTTC
>CAKRKK010000243.1 GCA_934358235.1 uncultured Lachnospira sp. | reverse complement strand
GGAAATCTCAGCAGAAGAATTAGCAGCTTCGGCAGAACAGCTTTCTAATCAGGTACAGCAGTTTCATATATAGAGAAAATAAAATGTCCGGAAAAGAGGTTATAGAATGAAGAAAAGGTTATGTTTATTAATATGTCTGGTAATGCTTGTATTATGTGTTGCCGGCTGTGGCACTGGTACTAATACATCTTCAACAGGCAGTAAGGGCAGTGTAAAAATGTTAATGACGCTGGCACAGGCTGATACATTTAGAACACAGTTAGTTAATAAAGCAAAAGAAACAGCACAGGAAAATAATACACAGCTTGATATATTAGATGCCAATAATTCAATTGAAAAGCAGGTTGAACATATTAAGAAAGCCGTTTCAGAGAATTATGATGTAATTCTTTGTAATATGGTAGATAAGGATACTTCATTAGAGCTTGAAGCTCTCGCAGGAGATATTCCTATTGTATTCTTTAATGTATCACCAGATGAATCAAGACTTAAAGCTGGCAAGTATATGTATGTTGGCTCAGATGAGTACACAGCAGGACAGTTTCAGGCAGAATATGTGCTTGATAAGTTAAAATCATCATCAGAGATTAATGTTGCTATAATTAAAGGACCATCAAGCCATTCAGCAACTAAGGGAAGAACTAAAGCTGTTAAAGAGATACTTAACGCTTCTGGAAAGAAGATTAATTATGTATTTGAAGACCACGCTGACTGGGAGCAGTCAAAAGCAGAGGAAATGTTTAATATATTCTTAAAGACTAACCAGAAATGTGATGTTGTTATATGTAACAATGATACTATGGCACTTGGTATAGTAGATGCGTGCCGTAAGGCAGGGAAGGGTAATATATTAATTCTTGGTATCGATGCGACAAGCGATGGCTGTAAGGCAATAGAAGCAGGAACAATGTCATTTACAGTATACCAGTCTGCTGATGGACAGGGAAAGAGGCTTATAGAAGCAGCTATAGCACTCGGAACAGGAAGCAGTACAAGTGGCATTGAAGGAATATCAGATGACGGTTTATATGTATGGGTACCATTTGAGAAGGTAGATTCAACTAATGTATCAAAGTATAAGTAGTAAAAGTAATAAGCAATAAGTAATAAGCGTAATAAGTGAAAAAAAATATAAGTGATAAACCGGTGGATTTACTGGTTATAATTTATAGTTGATATAATAAAATGCGTGGCATAGTTAATATCTGTGTCACGCATTTCATATATTGTATACTTTCCATCATTAGTTAGAACCGCATAATCTTTCATTTAAATCACTCCAATCAAATTAGATTTTTCATTATATTATAATAATACCACAGTTCACAATCTAAAAAACACCCCGGAACCGAAATTCCGGGGTGTAACATACTTTTCTAAAACGCCATAAGACGCTTTGAGTTGTAAATCCTATCTCTTTGAGAACTGAGGAGCACGACGTGCAGCCTTGAGACCGTACTTCTTTCTTTCCTTCATTCTTGGATCTCTTGTTAAGAAACCAGCCTTCTTAAGTGATGGACGATATTCGTCTGAATCAACCTGAAGAAGAGCTCTTGAGATACCGTGTCTGATAGCACCAGCCTGACCTGTGTATCCGCCACCGTGTACATTAACGATTACATCATACTTATCAGATGTTTCTGTGAGTACTAATGGCTGCTTAACTACAACCTTAAGTGTTTCAAGACCGAAATACTCATCAAGTGATCTCTTATTTATTGTAATATTACCATTACCTGGTACTAAATATACTCTAGCAATACTGCTTTTTCTTCTACCTGTTCCGTAGAACTTTCCGTTTGCTTTCTTAGCCACTGTTAATTCCTCCTTATGATATGTCCTTTAATTAAAACTTTAAAACTTCTGGCTTCTGAGCTGCCTGTTCATGATCTGGACCAGCATATACGTGAAGCTTTGTGTACATCTGTCTTCCTAAAGGTCCCTTTGGAAGCATACCCTTAACAGCAAGTTCGATAACTCTTTCAGGATGCTTTTCCATCATTTCCTTAAGAGTTGTTTCTTTCATACCACCAACATACTCTGAGTGATTGTAGTAAACCTTCTGGTCTAACTTCTTACCTGTAACCTTAACCTTAGAAGCGTTGATTACGATAACATTATCACCACAGTCAAGGAATGGTGTATAAGTAGGCTTGTTCTTACCTCTTAATACAGCAGCAACCTGTGATGCTAAACGACCTAATGTATAATCTGCAGCATCTACAACATACCATTTTCTTTCGATGTTAGATGCACTAGCCATATAAGTACTCATTAGTTTTCCTCCTAAATATTGCTTAAATGCATAATTAATTGTTCTGAATATAATTAATGTTAATATATATTAAATGCTTCTCCGGGGCATATGGTGAAACACCTAATTCGAATTAACCAAACAGGGCGCACTTATCACGCCACATTTAAGAATTATATAACACTGAACCGCGTGTGTCAATGATAAAATCTATTTTTATTGTATAATTTTAGCCTGTAATTTCAATTGGTTATCCACAGCCTATCTATTGGGGGGTTCTTTTATTCACACATAAGGTTATCGTATCCACATTAAGTAACTATTTATTTCTGCTTCTGAACCATTTACTTTTTCTATATACTTATTACGTTTATTTTTCATTAAATCGCTTAATACATCATCTAACACTTTCTTTATTCTATATGCTAAATATGTCTCCTTATCAGCCTTCTTCATCCAGATAATCTATCTTCATAAGTGTCAAGCCCTGTGGTGGTGCCGTCTGGCCTGCCTGTGTCCTATCACAGGCGTTAAGCATATATTGGATATATTCTGGTTCGAATCTGCCCTTTCCAACCTGTATGAGTGTTCCAGCTATTATCCTGACCATATTATAAAGGAATCCATTACCGGTTATTGTTATATGTATTTCA
>CAKRKK010000242.1 GCA_934358235.1 uncultured Lachnospira sp. | reverse complement strand
ATTGTCATCACATTCACACCGAGTTTATGTAACCATTTCACGGATGTCCGTGCCAGATAATCCTCTGAATCATCTCCAATCATTGCAATCATTGCACAATCTGAAGCTTTTTTACATTTCCAATATGCACCATAAAATCCATCCGATTCCACATCAAAATGCCTTTTCTTCATCGACATCATCTCCTTAATATCAGCTATGTTTTCTCCAAAACTATTATTTTATTTGAGATATTCCTAACAGTTGGCATCTTACCTATTACACAATAAACAGGCATAAGTTCTTTCATTCCTTCAACAAGACTGACCTCCTGCCGAACAGAAAATTCCGGTAGGATTCCTTGCAGCTCCTTTCCATTCTTTACTCCCCATGTGAATTTTGCATTGCTTCCCTCTATGGATTTTTCTTTCATATGCTTTACCATAAAGGGTGACATAGTTTCGACCATTACTGTAGCTTTCTGAAATGATTTTCCAATAATGGAAAACATCTTCCTGATATCTTTCTCACACAAATACATAGTAAGTCCTTCGATTATTACCAGAACATTCTCACCGTGATAATCGATATCATCTACATAAGATTCATCCATCGCAGACTTTGCAATCTGATACACCGGACCATTTTCGGTAAGGAACTGGCTCCTTATTTTCATTGTTTCTGGCAGGTCTACATTATACCAACGCAGATATTTTTCCTTCATCCGGTAGCATCTGGTATCTAGTCCACATGCAATATTTATAACAACTGTATTTGCATTTTTCTCCAAATATTTTTTTACCATACGGTCTAATACAATTGTTCTTGCAATCACGCCATAGCTCATAGCTTTATCTTTATCTGCTTTGGAAAAGTCATAGTCCAGCTTTTCCACAATTTCTACTGCAATCTCATCCTTAAGCTTTGCATTTTGTTTTCTTGTTTCTTTTGCTCTTGCATACAAAGTCTGCACCATCGTTTCCGGAACACCTGTAATATTCACTTTTTCTTTCATCATCTATTGCCTTCTCCCATAGTTTTTCTTACAACACAATGCATCCTCATACCTTTACGGATTTCAAATTCTCCTTCTTTACTTTATCTATTAACATTCTATTCCCTATATATTTCCAGTCACCAACTGGAAACCATTGTATCTTCTCTATCAATTCAGATACAACAGCTTTTGGCAGCTTTCTCTGCTCATCTATGAGATTATATATACCCGATTTTTTACTATAATTCCAATCAAAATTATTGTTATAAGGTGTAATTGCAACCAACTGTTCTCCAGACATTTTCTTTTCAACTTCTACTGGCTTGACGATTGGATATCCAAGTTTCTTAAGTTCAAGACATATATGAAGCAATGTTTCATAGTAATCTATTTTACTGTCAAGACTGACATTTATGTACATTTTCCCATCTATCTTTTCAGGATACAGATGAATATTGGGTGTCAAACACACCTCCCACGTATGATGCTCTGTAAAGCCATGTTCCACGAATTCTTCAAATGCTTCTGCTGAATTCTCTGGAAGCTTCCAAAATGCAGTTACTGTTCCATAATTAGCTGCATATGCCCTGTAATAATTCTTTGCCGTCATATTGTAATCTGTAATATTACTGCCTTTAATATCTGCTTTTTTTATATCTTCGCTTTTTATATCTTCGTTTTTTATATCTGCATTTTTAATATTCACTCTTTTAATATCTTCGCTTTTTATATCTGCATTTTTTATATCTTCAGTTTCAATATCGGCACCTCCGATATCCGGTTTTTTCACAGGATACTCTTCTTTAAGACCTATAATATCATATAACGAATCGCATATATTATAATAATCTGACTTGGACATCTTTTTCCATCCTTCAACCTCTGCAACATCCCATACTTTAAACTCTTCTAATTCCTTCTGATTGATTCCACCAAATATACGTTGCTTGTCATCTGGTACATATTTCCAATATGTTGACATTTTAACTACACCTGATTTATTAATATATGGAAGGGATTTTTCTACATATTGTGTATATGTTCCATCTTTTATCATATCCACACATTGTCGTTCACATTCTATAATCCACTGCAGAAATGGCTCCATATCTATTGTTTGTGTTTCATCAAAATTACATTTGGTATCAATAACAATATTTTTATTAATATATACACCTCTGTTTCCTTCGTGCTCAGCAAGATATAATTTAAACCACATGGTATCAGACGGAAAATCAATATGCCATTGTTTCTTCATTTTAACATAATCAACTCTGCCTTTTTCTACTGTAAATATTTTGCTTAATGGCTTATATGTAAAACTGTCTTCAAAGTTTTCAACATACTCTTTATAACTTCCCTTGTCTATCCACAACCATAGCATGCGATCTTTCCCATTACGTTGTTTATCACAGGGTTCTATCTGATTGGCTATACTATATATTTTATCTAACAACGGCTTGTTTTCTTCTCTCATTCCCAGCTTAAGTTTCATTCCGTATGGATTAACTGCCTTTATTAATTTAATAACCTTCTGTGCATTCATACTTATAATCTCCATTACTGTACATTCGTGCTAATAAACCTATATAAAAAAGACTAACAATCAGCCTTTCTGTTATTAATACAGAACCTTCCTGATTATTAGTCTTTTTATACATTCTAATATATTGCTGCTGGCGCAAAGGTTTCCTTTACAGCGCAGTATTTATCTGCAAGACATACAAGCCACGCTTCTCTGCACATAGGTGGAACAACTGTAAGTGGAAACATATGTCTTGATATTATGTTTCTTTCTATATCCCCTAGTTCATATTCCTTCTCAGCATTCTTAAGTGCTGTACCCGGATGTGTAAAACCATGGAAATGATGTCCTTTTCTTTTCTCGTGCCAATCATATAAGAAATAATCATGTAAAAGTGCACCCCTTACAAGCGCCTTTTCATTCACCTTTATG
>CAKRKK010000241.1 GCA_934358235.1 uncultured Lachnospira sp. | reverse complement strand
GCTTAGAGATCAGGGTAGCTATGGAACCTGTTGGGCTTTTTCAAGTATAGGTTTAGCAGAGTTTGATCTTATTAATGATGGAATTAAGAATGCAGATGTAGATTTGAGTGAATTACAGTTGGCATATTTTACATACAACTCTGTTGTGGATCCACTTGGAGGAACAAAGGGGGATTATGCTAAGTATAATAATGATGTAGCATCTGAGAATTATCTTAATGCTGGTGGCAATTATGAGATGTCACTAAGACGTTTAAGCCAGTGGGTAGGTACGGTCAATGAATCCATAGTTCCATATAGTAAGGCGGATGACAGTATAAGTAATGGTATTGATTCATCATATGCATATGGTTATGACACAGCACATTTAAAGAATGCATATAGAATTAATATAAAGACACAGCCGGATGCTGTGAAAGAACAGATAATGGAGCATGGAGCAGTAGGAATTATGTATTCACATAGTTACGATGGTTGTAATTATTTGAATGATTCATACTATGATACAAGTTCTATGAATGGTTATGGACATGCAGTTATGGTTGTTGGTTGGAATGATGATTATTCTAAGGATAATTTCAAAAATGGCACTAAACCAGCTAATAATGGCGCATGGCTTGTAAGAAACAGTTGGGGAGAAGGTAGCAGTTTTGATTATTTCTGGATGTCATATGAAACTTATTCGTTAAAAGATGCGGCATGGGTGTTTGATATGTCTGCGGTTGATGAGTATGATAATAACTATCAGTTAGATGGTTCATTAGAAACAGGAATTGATCAGTATTATACACAGGCAGCCAATGTATTTACAGTTGAAGAAAAAGCGAATGTAGAGTCAGAAACTTTAAAAGCTGTTTCGTTATCATTTTTAAAGACAGCAGATGTAGAATATACGGTTGAAGTTTATACAGATTTAAAGGATAAATATAATCCGGCAAGTGGTACAAAGAGTGCAAGCACTTCAGGAAGAACTTCCTATGCGGGTTACTATACGATACCATTAGATAAAGAAGTTGAGCTTAAACCAGGAAGCTCATATGCAGTAGTCTTAAAAACTGATAAAAAGGCAATTGAATATGAATATACATATTCTACGCAGGTAGATATAAAAGATCCAGCTTCTCCGATTGTCTGGGAACGTGCAGCAAGCAATAACTATGATGTTGATAAGACAAGCTTTTATTATGGATACGGAAAGTATGGTGTATCGGGTAATTCTAATTATCGTATAAAGGCATTTACAACTAATAATTATGCTAAGTCCGACTCTGAATATGTAGCAGAAGCCAAGAAGGTTGTAGAGGAAGCAATCAAGGATGTTACAGCGGTTAACACATTAACAAAGCAGGATATACAGAGCGTTGTTGATGCTGCATTAACTAATGCGGGTATTAAGAAGGCAACAGCAGTAGTCGGAGAGCTTAATAAGCAGGAAGCAACAACAAGTGCAGCAGGAAACATAAAGACAGAGATAACTGTAAGCTATGGAAGTGTCAATGAAATTGTAGTCTTTGACAAGACTATAAGCAAGCTTCCAAAGACAGATGCTGAAAAGGTAAAAGAAGCTAAGACAGTAGTTGAAGCAACTGTTAATGACATAAACGGAAGCAATGAGCTGACACAGGCAGAGCTTGCTGATAAGGTAAATGCTGCATTAAGCAAGGCAGGTATTACAGAGGTTAGTGTAGTTGTTGATAAGTTTAATAAGACAGAAGCAACAACAGATGCAGCAGGAAGCGTTAAAGCAGACATAACTGTTAGCTGCGGAAACGCAAGTGATAAGGTAGTACTTAATAAGACTATAAACAAGCTGCCAAAGACAGACGCTGAGAAGGTAGCTGAAGCAAAGCAGGTAGTAATAGAAGCAGTAAATAGCATAGTAGCAGGAAATTCTATTACAAAGACTGAGGTTCAGAATATTATTGATGAAGCCTTAAAAAAGGCAGGAATAACAGAAGCTAAGGCTACAGTTGGAGAGCTTGATATGCAGAAAGCAACAACTAGTGCAGCAGGAAGTGTTAAAGCAGATATAACTATTAGCTGCGGAAACGCAAGTGATAAGGTAGTACTTAATAAGACTATAAGCCAGTTACCAAAGACAGATGCTGAAAAGGTAGCAGAAGCTAAGGCAGTAGTTGAAGCAACAGTTAATGGCATAACAGGAAGCAATGAGCTGACACAGGAAGAACTTACGAATAAGGTAAATGATGCATTAAGCAAGGCAGATGTGACCGGGGTTAGTGTAGTTGTTAATAATTTTAATAAGATAGAAGCAACAACAGGTGCAGCAGGAAGCGTTAAAGCAGACATTACTATAAGCTGTGGAAATGTAAATGATAAAATAATATTCAGTAAGGTAATTCCACAGTTAGTCATCACAACATTTGGTACAGAAGGCAGTTCAGATATAGAAACTTCTGGTATAACGGCTGATAAAGATGAGATTATTAATAAGAATCTTAAGTCTGATGAGAAGCAGTATGTTGCTGATGGTGGTTCAATTGATGTAAAGCTTATGATAAATAACACATCTGATGAACAGAATAAATCAGAAATAGATAAGCTGGCTTCATATATTGAAAATAATAAGCTTGGAAAAGCTGATAAGTACCTTGATATATCATTAGGCTTGACAATTAAGGATAAATCCGGACAGGTAAAGGTGGAAGGCAGAAAGCTTTCTAATGCAGGTTCAAAGATTACTATCTCTATTAAGGTTCCGGAAAATATGTTATTAAAGGATGCTGACCAGAAGAATGGTATAACAAGAGAATACAGTATAATAAGGGCTCACAACAATAATGGCAGCATTGAGGTTGAGAAGCTTGACAGTAGCTATAAGGATGGCGTATTAACATTTGAAAGTGATAAGTTCTCGACTTATGCGATAGTATATAATGATATTTCAACTAAACCATCGCAGCCAGAAACACAGCCGGA
>CAKRKK010000240.1 GCA_934358235.1 uncultured Lachnospira sp. | reverse complement strand
ATGTAAGCCAGTCAGCAGAACAGATGGAACAGATAGTAGAAGAATCAGTTAAGTCAACGGTAACTGTTATGGATAAGGTGAGTGCAGCTAATGATGAGATTAATCGTAATAAGGAGCTTGCAGGGCAGTTAGAGCAGGGCTTTGATAATGTAAAGACTGCCGTTAGTAAAGGTAATGCTGCGGTTGAGGAAGCAAAGAGCACAATCATATCAGTAGAAGAAACAGTTGGTGCAGCACATAAAACAACTAGTGAGCTTATAACACAGATGAATAAGATAACAGATATATTAGGTGAGATTAATGCAATAGCATCCCAGACGAACCTGTTATCCCTTAATGCTTCTATTGAAGCTGCAAGGGCTGGTGAGCATGGAAGAGGCTTTGCTGTTGTAGCTGACCAGATAAGGTCATTATCCGAGGAAAGTGCTAAGTCAGCAGGTAACATCCAGAATATATTAAAGTGGCTTACTGATACAACAAAGCAGGTTGGTGATGAGATTACAGCCGGTACTAATGCAGCATCGGAAAGTGTGAGAACAATAGATGGACTTCTTGGATATTTTGATAATATTAACAGCGCTACTGATGCAGCAAGTAATATAGTAAATGAAGAGAATGATATTATAGAAACTATTAAAGACAGCTTTGACCATATTCACGAGGAAATGCAGACGTTAGTAGCAACCTCAGAGGAGAATTCTGCAACTATCCAGAATATATCAGAAACGATAACATCACAGAATACATCAATTAAGGATATACTTGTACAGATAGATGAAATAGCAGGGGTTTCTGCCATGCTGGAAGAAAAGTTTGAATAGAAATGTCTTTTTATATTTTTGACATTTACTTCATATTATTACAAAAGTTATTATTAAAGCAGTTACCAATATTTTTAGAATAAAACAAATGGAGAAGATTATGGCACATTTAACAGTTAATTTCAGATCTAAGGCACTTGGAATGCCGGTAATGCTTGATGTACTTATGCCTCAGGGAAGAGGTGGATATAAGACATTATATCTTTTACATGGAGCTGGTGGAGACCATTCAAGCTGGTTGCTTAATACACGTATAGCAGACTATGTTAATAACAGGAATATTGCAGTAGTCATGCCGTCTGGAAAGAATAGATTTTATGTAGAGAATGCATATGGAAAAGATTTTTATTCATATATAACAGATGAGCTTGTATCACAATGTGAGGAATGGTTTGATATAAGCAGTAATCCTAAGGACAGGTATATAGCAGGAATGTCTATGGGTGGATATGGTGCAATGTATGCAGCACTTAAGAAGCCGGGTATGTATAATACAGCTTTCTCATATTCAGGACTGCTTAATATTCTTGAAAGATATGACAAGCCACAGGGAATAGATATGTATCCGGTTTTTGGAACAAGACAGGAGCTTATAGACCATGGCTATGATTTATATACAATACTTGATGGATATAAAGCTGATGTAAGTACAAGCTATGTTGTTGCCTGTGGCAATGAGGATCCAAGAATACATATGAGCAGGCAGTTTAGTAAAGCACTTACTAAAGCAGGTATAGATAATATATATGCCGAATATGAGGGAGAACATAATTTCCAATATTGGGATTATTGTATAGAGCAGACTATAAAGTATATTGATGGGGAGGAAACATCATGGCAGTAATGAGTATTAATGTATTTTCGGTTATGTTAAAGCTTAGCATGGACGTGACGGTGGTCCTTCCTGATAAGCTTGAACCAGAAGAGAAGCTTAAGTGTGTGTGGCTGTATCACGGAGGGAGCGGAGACCATACAGAATGGCTGTATCATACACCACTTGTAGATACAGTTGAGAAAAGACATTTTGCCGCAGTTCTTCCTAATGTTGATGAGTCCTGCTTTGTGAATATGAATATAGGAAATAAGTATGAAAGCTATGTTGCAAAGGAGCTTCCATCCATAATATGGAACATGTTTAAGTGTATTTCTGACAAAAGAGAGGATAATTATGTTTCGGGATATTCTAATGGTGGATATGGCTGTTTGCATACTGTACTTAAGTATCCAGAGAACTTTTCAAAGGTTGGGGCTTTTTCAGCAGGTGATAAGGCAGATTCAGCATATGTAAATGATGGAAGCACTAAGGCTAAGAGCAGAATTAACCTTTTTGGCGATGGTGATATACATAAGACAGATTATTGTCTTACATATCTGGCGGATAAGCTGGTAGAAGCAGATAATAAAGAGCTTATACCAGATGTATACCATGCATGCGGTGGCATGGATCCATGGCTTGATATGAATCATATTGTAAGAGATTACTTCCTTGAGCATAAAGGGGTATATAAGAATTATATATACGATGAAATACCAGAATTAGGACACGAATGGAAGTTCTGGGATATAGAGTTATGCAGATTTCTTGACTATGCCGGTCTGCCAGAGGTAGCGGCTGCAATTGTATAGTCTCTAAAACAACAATAACTATGGATGGGCAGATACACCTATAAAGTCCTAAGTAACATACTGGAAATAGTAAAATGTGCATTATCAAAACACTAGAAAGGATGCTGTTATGGTTAAGGTTACACTTGGAAGCACAGGAATAACAGTTAATAAGAATGGCTTTGGAGCACTTCCGATACAGAGGATAAGCCACGAAAGTTCAACAGATATATTAAGGAGAGCTTATGAAGCTGGCATAGATTTCTATGATACAGCAAGATTTTATACGGATAGTGAGTGCAAGTTAGGAGAGGCACTGGCTGATGTAAGAGAACACATATATATAGCTACAAAAACAGCAGCGAATAATGCAGAGGAGTTCTGGAAGGATCTTGGTACAAGTCTTAATAACTTAAAGACAGATTATATTGACATATACCAGTTCCATAATCCTGCATTCTGTCCAAAGCCAGGTGATGGCAGTGGATTGTATGAAGCTATGTGTGAGGCTAAGGAA
>CAKRKK010000239.1 GCA_934358235.1 uncultured Lachnospira sp. | reverse complement strand
TACAGGCGTGCAGTGATGAAAAAGGAATTCCCAGTACTATTATTTTTATTAATTCACTGCAATCGGTATTTAGCATAATGTTTGCTGCTATTTTGTCTGAAAATATATAGCAGATTAATGAAAAAAGGATAGATATGGGAAGGCTTATACATATGCCAGATGCTAGAGGAAGAAGGCTATGGCTGCTGGCAGCGGTATATTTTGATATTGCTGAATTAAAGCCATATATACATATTGAAAATGCAATCCCACATATAGGAAGGATAAGCTGTAGCATTCCCATACCATAGGCACCTATATGGGAATTGAGAAATATCCGGTAATAAAAACCGAGTATACGGCAGAAAATACCCGCGATAGTAAGTATTATAGTTCCTTTAATAATTGGGGCTTTGAAATTGTGGTTCATGTGATTTCTTACCTTTCTTCATTTTATTTATATTAATGGGGTTAAGGAACAGGTAATTATTGGGATTTTGCTGTTATGCAGATGATTCTTTAACATAGTATGCAAGGTCTGAATATAATATTATGATATGAGCGTTATAATGTGATTTTGATACTCACATCACAGTATAAATATATAGGCGGAGTGTGAATATTATGTGTGAAAACGAAAAGCTGTTATATCTTGATAATGCTGCCACAACTCCTGTATTGCCAGAGGTGAAGAAGGTTATGATTGATTATATAGCTGATAATTATGGTAATCCCTCTTCTTTATATAGACTTGGAAGAATGAACAGACTGGCTGTGGAGGAAGCAAGAAGTGTGATTGCAGACACTATAAATGCTAAAACGGATGAAATATTTTTTACCTCGGGAGGGACAGAGAGTGATAACTGGGTGATTGAGTCGGCAATGGCAGGAAAGAAGCCAAAAACCAGAGATTGCCATAATGCTGGCAATAATAAGAATACTAATTGCAAGGGACATATAATTGTCAGTGCTATTGAACATCCGGCGGTTATTAATAAATGCAGGCAGTTAGAGAAAAGAGGGTATGATGTTGATTATATAAAGGTACTGCCATCAGGAATAGTCAGTATTAATGCTCTTGTGGCTGCAATAAGGTATGACACAGGGCTGATATCAGTTATGCTGGTTAATAATGAAATAGGAACAATACAGCCTTTAAGGTGTATATGTAATATAGCTGCTGAGTATGGAATACCAGTACATACAGATGCAGTTGCAGCCTATGGACATATACCAGTAGATGTAAACCAGCTTGGAGTTGATTACCTTAGTGCAAGTGCTCATAAGATAGGGGCTGCAAAAGGAGTAGGCTTCCTTTATGCAAGAAATGGAAATATAGAGCCATTTATATGTGGAGGTGGACAGGAAAAAGGAAAACGCTCAGGAACAGAGAATGTACCAGGTATTATAGGATTTTCAACAGCCGCCGCGATATCTAGGGAAAGGCTTGAACAAAGAATAAAAGAGGAATTAAATACAAGACAATATATTTCGGGAAGGATATTAAGAGAAATAGAAGCTTCGGTATTGAATGGAGATAATAAAAACAGAATATCCGGGAATATGAACTTTAGCTTTAATGGTGTGAATGGCGGAGAACTGGTGGTGATGCTTGACAGAGATGGCATATGTGTATCGGCAGGCTCGGCATGTCATGGAAATACGGGTGGACCATCTCATGTATTAAAAGCTATAGGCTTAAGTGATAAAGCTGCACAATCTGCCATAAGGCTTACGCTGAATGAAGGTCTTACTAAAAAAGAATGTGATTATATTGTAGAATGTATTAAAAAGAACGTAAGAGAGTTAAGGAATGCTGCATTTCCTTAACTCCTGTCAGCTTCCATATGCATAAAGGACAGTACAATGCCTGTGAGTCTTTATCTATGCTTTATAGATGTATGAATACAGGCTTTCGCTGCCTGAATATAGTATAATATTTAAATCCGGCGTAGGATAGAATATCTTCTATTACGTCAAAACGATAAGCAATATGTTCTGTTTTGTGGGCATCTGAGCCGGTTGTGATGATTTCTCCGCCAAGCTCACGATACCTTTTGATTATATCAGGGCAGGGATTAGTATTTCCGGCTGCATATTTTAAACCGGCCGTGTTGATTTCAATGCCTTTGCCACGTTCAATAAGCAGGCTGAGTATAGTGTCAATATAATCAAGATAGTCCTTCCAGTTATAAGTATAATCAAGTCTTTTGGCATATCGGATGATATAGTCGAGATGACCATACACATCGTAGTTGTGGCAGCTTTTTATGCTGTCAATTATACATTTGTAATAAAGAGCTACGGCTTCCTTTACAGAGGTGTTCTCCCAGAAAGCGTCATAGTAAGGATCTTCGCCGTATACAAGATGGGATGAGCCTATGATAAAGTCGAGCGCCCTGTGTTTGTCGTATGCATCTACTCTGTCGGCAACAGAGGGCATTAGTCCCTGCTCAATACCTATATTAATTTCTATCTGATTCGAATATTGTTCCTTTATTCTGGTTATAGTATCTATATATTTGTTAAGGTCAAGATCAAACAGAATCTTACCATCCTCTGGTGGGTAATCAAAGTCATTGTGATCAGTAAAACAGATTGATTTAAGTCCAAGACTGATAGCCTGTTTTACAACATTTTCCGGTGGATTATCTGAATCAGAGGAAAATGAAGTGTGTAGGTGACAGTCGGATAATAGTCTATTATAGTTAACTGAATTCATGTTGTTCCTCGCTTCTTGTGTTATATTTAGCACTAGGGCTTATATATGCGTTTTTGTTTATATTATAATACCGATGGCGTGTTAAAAGTCAAGCGTGCAGTCTGCTTTTTGTGCCAAAGCCCTTGAAAATATTTGCATAGATTGTTATTATGTAAATGTATTTTTACATTCTTTACATAAAATGCACATTAACTTAATAAAACAATACAGGTCGGATAGTTATATATAAGCTTGTTTTGGCGTTATTAAATAAATATTTTGAAGAAATGTGCAGGACAGGAG
>CAKRKK010000238.1 GCA_934358235.1 uncultured Lachnospira sp. | reverse complement strand
TTCATAGTAGCAAGTGCTGAAACAGAGGTTGTATAATCAAGAATAACCATATCAGCAGTCTTGTTCTGTACTGCAAGGAAGCATTCTGAAGATGTTTCATAATCTGTTGCTATAACGCCTCCTGGAACCTCATCCTTATATGGAACATAGTTAGTAGCAATCTGTGTTGTAATCTTAGCTCCCTTTCCTGCAAAGTCTGATAACTTAGTAAAGTTTGCAAACTGGCTGTCTGATCTTACAACACCAACAATCTGTCTCTTATAATATGGTGAAGAGAAATCATATGTTTCATCTCTTTCAGCGCTGTAACATACGCCTGTCATAACAGCATCATATGAACCATCCTGAAGTCCCATAAGAATTGAACTCCATTCAATCTTGTATACTTCAAGCTCGTATCCAAGTTCATCTGCAATTCTCTGGGCAAGTTCTACTTCGTATCCATATGCATATCCATCAGCATTCTTAATCTTAACTGCTTTCTTGCCGTTTCCAACATCAGGTGATTCCTGTGTCCAGTTGTATGGTGCGTACGCACATTCAAATGCTACCTTTAATACTTTTTTGTCTGAATCTGCACTCTTGCTGCTGCCACAACCTGTAAGACCAAGTGTGAGTGACATAGTAAGTGTCATAACAAGTAACAACGATAAAAGCTTCTTCTTCATAATAATCTCTCCTTTCAGCTTTTCCATTTGGTTCCTTTTTCTTTTTCTGTATCTATTTTTCATATAAGTTTTGCTGCCTTATGTTTATTTATTATTTTACGCAATCCCTATATCCGTTTTCTTCAACTTTTATAGAAAGAACTTTTGTAAAAAATACATACAGAAAAGGCGCCAGATTCCTTGAATCTGACGCCTTTGTCAACTTGTTGTTCTGTTGATGTAAATTAAAATAACAGATAATCGGTTATATGAATTGTAAAAATTTCACCTTTTATATGCAGTTGTTTAAAAATCTACTTTTTTTCCATAGAATATACAATCAAGGAACTTTTTCATATCATCCTCTGATACCTTTATAGGATTAACTACTGTTGAGCCCTGCATAGAGAATTCAAGCAGCTTATCAAAGTCCCTCTTAAATTCTTCCTCACTAACTCCGGCATCTATCATTTTTGCTGGTATTCCTACTGCCTTAGATGTTTCTTTAACCTTTTCAATAATATCACAGCCTATCACTCTTGAAAGCTTTTCATATTTCTTAGCAGTTTCTGGATCCTTTTTATTATAATCCATGGAATATGGCAGGATAACAGCATTAGCAAGACCATGTGCTACGTTATACATACCTCCAAAAGCGTGCGATACGCCATGTACCATGCCAAGTCCACTATTAGCAAATGCCATGCCAGCCATGCATTGGAAATTATGCACCTTCTCCCTTGCCTCTAATGTTCCCTCATTAACTGATACAGGCAGCCATTCTATTATACCCTCTATCGCTTCTTTAGCCATGGCGTCTGTGAAATCGTTTCCATTCTTGTTAATATATGCTTCAAGGGCGTGTGTAAGTGCATCCATTCCTGTTTCCGCTGCTATATGTGCAGGAAGCGTTGCTGGCAGAGCTGGATCAAGAATAGCTACATCCGGAAAGATATTAACTGATCTGATAGCCCGTTTAAACTTTTCATCCTCAAACGTTATTACACTAACCTTTGTAACCTCTGATGCTGTTCCTGAGGTCGATGGAACTGCAACGAATTTCGTCTTGAATTCAAGCTCATCCAGATTGGTACTAAATACATTGTCAAAATTAATTTCCGGATGTTCATAGAATATAAGCATAACCTTTGCAGCATCTATGGAGGAACCACCTCCTACGGCCAGCAGACAGTCCGGCTGTTCTTTTCTTACGAACTCAAGTCCATCAAGAACCATATGTGTTGTAGGATTCTTTCCAATTCCGCTATATATTGCCACGTCTGCTCCAGCCTGATTAAGTATATCAGTTACCTTATCCAGAACGCCTGTCTTTTTCATAGACTGTCCGCCAGTTACTATAACTGCCTTTTTGCACTTTAAGGTTTTAAGATATTCCAGTGCATTCTCTCCTGTTACAAGAGCATCCTTTGTAAATGTTATTGTTTTCATACCTGTCTTATACCTCCCATTCATCCTTTAATAATATGCAAGCAAAAAAGGCACCACTTACCCTGTATGGTAAATGACACCTTTGTCCTCATATGTGTGTACTATAACACCGCATATTATAAAAATCAAGCTAATAATTAATTCAATTTTTAATTCATTTTTCAATTCAATTATGACTCTAATCAAAACCCAATTTAAAGTTTAATGGTATTGTTATGAGAACTTATATCCTACTCCCCACACAGTTTTGACATACTGCGGATTCTTTATATCTGGTTCTATCTTAGACCTGAGATTCCTTATATGTACCATAACTACGTTATTAATATCATACGCCTCTTCCTCGCTCCATAGAGCATTATATATATGCTCTGTTGAGAATACATTGCCTTTGTTCTTCCACAGAAGCTCTAATATAGCGAATTCCTTCGGGGTTAGCTGAACCTCCTTAGAGTTAACAAATACTCTGTGTGTTTCAAGATTCATGGATAAATCCATATATTCTAATATATTACTTGGCTTTCTTTCATTGAAGTCATTAAATCTTCTAAGCTGTGCTTTAACTCTTGCAACAAGCTCTACCGGATTAAAAGGCTTTGCAAGATAATCATCTGCCCCGGCACTTAAGCCTATAACCTTATCCATATCCTGATCCTTTGCTGACAGCATTATAATAGGGATATTGCTCTTTTTTCTTATCTCCATGCATAACGCTATGCCATCCATATCCGTCATCATAACATCCAGTATTGCAAGGTCTATCTGCATATCATCAAGACACTTTAATGCCTCCTGTCCGTCTGCTGCCTTATATACCTTAAAGCCTTCATTCTTTAGATATATTCCAACCAGTTCTCTTATATCTTCCTCATCATCTACCACAAGAATAG
>CAKRKK010000237.1 GCA_934358235.1 uncultured Lachnospira sp. | reverse complement strand
TCCATTGCCAGCACCGTATTATTTAGTTCAACATTTATATGGTTAACAGCTTTCTGGGTTCCCTTACCCCTATATCTCTTACTGTCTATATCCCTTAGTTCAACTGCCTCAAAGGCTCCTGTCGATGCACCGCTTGGCACCATACCATGCCCCACCGTACCATCGGCTAATAACACCTGTGCTTCAACTGTTGGATTACCTCTTGAATCAAGAATTTCTCTTCCTATAACCTTTTTTATCTCCAGTTTTCTATGTTCCATCAACCTACTTGCATAGCTATGTCCATCTAACGGCGTATCGCTCTCTGGCGGAATACACGGATTATCAAGATATCCTGTAACAACACCATCACTATAAGCCTCTGCGGCTGGCTTACAGCTTCTATCCGCTACTGGTTCGTTCATAGGCACACCACCTGCAAAGTCAGCAGCGGTATATGCTGAATTGCTGATGTTAGTATTATTTGAAATATTATCCGAAGTATTATATGAAATATTGTCTGACATATTATTTGATATATTGTCTGATATATTGTTTGATATATTATTTGATATATTATCAGTTACATTATCAGTAATATTATCCGCTTCCTGCTTTTTATTATGTGAATTCTGGTTTGTAACACCTTGCATTGGTAATATTCCTCCTGTCAATTAGCATAATCAGCATTATTAAGTATTAATTAAAATGCTATTAATAAGCAGCAACACATTTATAATCCGACTAACTTGCTGGTTATTATCTATATTTTCTGCTCTTTATATATAATTGACAGAGTCCCCGCAAAATATACATTAATAATTCTATTTAATGTATCTGACAATGTGCATATTTTTCTTTGGTTGCCATTCCTCCTCTTATATGCCTTTCCTGCTTATTAACATCAAGCACTTTCCTTACTTTAGCTGCAAGCCCCGGGTTGATTTCCAGCAATCTTGTTGTTACATCCTTATGTGCCGTACTCTTACTGACTCCAAACTTTTTTGCTGCCTTTCTGACTGTCGCCTTGTTATCTATTATGTAACTGGCTATATCTATAACCCTTTCTTCAATATAAGTTTTCAAAAATAAAAACCCCTGCATATCTGTTTGTACAGTTTATGCAGGGAATAAAAAAATATGTTATATGATAAATACTTATGCTTGTTTTTATATTATATTGTATATCATCTTTTATATTATCTTTTGTATTATCTTTTGTATTATCTTTTGTATTATATTGTATGTTCTGTGTCTGCTATGTTCATTTTTGTTCTAATATTGCAGCCAAGAATCTATTGTTCCTAAAGTTCCTCCTTCAAGCTCTCCAACAAGCCCTCACAACCGGCTCTAACATCCTTATAGGTTGACCTGAAATCCCCAGTATACCACGGATCAGCTACATCCATACCTGTTCCGGCAAATGTAAGCAGCTTGTATATTTTCTCATCTGGATCTCCACCTGACAAGCGCTGCATATTACGAATATTTTCTGTGTCCATTCCTATAAGGTAATCATATTCTTCATAATCATTAAGCGTCATCTGTACTGCCCGATGAGGAATAACGGGTATTTTCTCTTCTTTTAACTTGGCAACCGTCCCCGGATGCGGTGGATTACCTATCTCTTCCCGGCTAGTCGCCGCTGAATTAATATAAATCTGTTCTGATAATCCAGCTTGTTTAACTAAATAAGTCATGACACTTTCGGCCATGGTGCTACGGCAGATATTGCCGTGGCAGATGAAAAGTATTTTAATCATAATTGTAATATCCTTTCATATTTTTGTATAACTTTGCATATCTTTGCAAATGCCAATTAATACACTAATTTCATTTATGTTAGTATGCCACGCAGCAGATTACAAGTACATATAATCTGGCATATTTCGGCATGTATTGGTATATCTTGTCATATTTTTGTCTGCAAAATTGGTAAAAATATTGGTAAATTTCCTTCCACTATTATATATAATCAATATAATATCCACAAACTTATCATAAGATAATCCATCATCCGATAGATTGTAAGTTATTGATTTTAATTATTTCTCATCATCACAAAATACTGTATATCTGAAAGTCCCATTGCATTTTAATATACTTCTTATATAACAATCTCAAGGAGCTTTATGATAAGAGGTGCTTTTTAGATGTACTTTTGATGGAAATATTATTTCATTGAAATCTAAAATAAAGTTTATCTCTTCTTTACAGTCAAGATAATTTACCATCACAATAATAAGTAAAAAAATAGCTGAAACCAATACAGGTAGAATTGTACCTATCTTAGAAATATCTATGCCAGTAGAATAAAATACTGTAAACATTCCAATTTCTATTGGAATTACTGATGAAGTAATTAATTCTTTATAACTTTCTTTATTTCTAAGTCTTCTAACCATAAAACGATACGCATCTTCATTATCAATAATCGCCTCAAACTTTTTCTCGATATATTCTTTCCAAGCACTATATTTTTCAAATTCCAAAGCCCCATTTTTAATTTTTTTCTTATTTTTCCCAATTATTTTATAGGTTGAAATTTCTTTTTGATAATCTATGCCATATGCTGAATTTTTTAGATACTTATTTATTCCAATATTACTTACAATATTAACACCAGCTATTAGTATCATTAAAATGCCTATGATACCAAGCAATAAAAAAAATAAATCTACATTTCGACCTGGCCATTTAGATTTAAAATAAAATTTAATCAACAGCATTTCTATAGCACTTATGATACACATGTCAATTCCCACACGCAAACAAATCTTATTTTTTCTATTTGATATTTGTCTTACTTCCATTTTTAATATTTCCCCAATAATTATTTATCATATTGTCTATTTCAAAAATCGCAAATTGCCACTCCTGCTAATCCAAGCTATGTACCTCTTCTTCCAACTTACGAAGATATTCTATAATTTCTTCGTATTCCGGCATCTTACCATATATCATATTTCGCATAGCTTGGTAATCTTCTTTTAGAACTTTATGTATTCGTTCTCCTGGCACAAGCATAATTGATCC
>CAKRKK010000236.1 GCA_934358235.1 uncultured Lachnospira sp. | reverse complement strand
TTAGCAATCTTGATGGTAAAAAATATTCTGTTACTAACGCAAATGCATTCTTATCCATGTATGATAATATAATATCGGGAAAAACAGGTTTTACCGCCGATGCCGGATATTGCTATGTCTGTGCATATAAAGATAATGAGAACATCTTTATAGTAACTCTGCTTGCGTGTGGCTGGCCAGGCAATAAAACCTACAAATGGGCAGATGCCCGGACACTCCTTGACTATGCAAGAAATAATTACAGGCAGAATACAATAATTGATAATACTAAGAATTTTAATATTAATGTTATCAACGGAAAACATAATGCAATTGATATATGCTTTGATGAAAAATACAGTACAGCACTTAAAGACAGCGACAATGTAAATGTGGAATACAATATCCCGGAAAGCCTCTATGCCCCTGTTAAAAATGGTGATGTTATTGGCAATGTAACTATATTTATTAATAATGAAGCGGTTAAACAATATCCTATAATATGTAACAAAAACATTGATAAAATTTCTATCTGGGATAAAATTTCTGATTTCCTGCATGCACGTTGTTTTTTTATGAATTTTAGTAGTAAAATAATGACATATTTATCGAAGTATTGTATACTGATTTAATGTAATGATTGGAGGAAAATGTTAATTATGAACAGAATATACAAATGCTTTCCTGAAGGTAAATTCAAGGTTCTAACCCTGAGCTATGATGATGGCAAGGTTCAGGACAGACGTCTTGTTGACATATTCAACAAAAACGGACTTAGAGCTACATTTAATGTAAATTCCCAGCTTACAGACATGGATATCAGATTAGATGCTGATGAATGGAATGAATTATACAGCAATCATGAGATTGCGTTGCACACCTGCACGCACCCAACACTTAACCGTTGTGGAAGCTACGAGGTAACTAAGGAAATTCTTGATGACAAAACAGCTATCGAAAAAATAATTAAAAAACCTGTACGAGGCATGGCACTTCCAAATGGTGCTGGAAATAAGCTTATAACCTCTATTGCTGGCAGCTTAGGCATAAAATACATACGTCCTGCAGCCGACCAGTATGCAGCCGTAAGATCTGCCATGGCTTATGCAGATAGCTGCGAAGGTCCTATCCTTTTAGGTGATGAGAATGGTTTTTCTATGCCAACTGATTATATGAACTGGCTGCCTACGTGTCATCACAATCATAATCTGGTTGAATTCGGCAAACGTTTTATGGCACTCACAAAGAAACAGTATCTTTATATGATGTATGTATGGGGACACAGCTTTGAATTTGATCGTAATGATAACTGGTCAGTTATAGAAGAATTTGCCGAAATGATTGGTCATCGTGATGATATATGGTACGCAACCAATATAGAAATCGTTGATTATAATGAAGCATTTGACAGATTGCAGATATTTGCTGACAACGAATACATATACAATCCTAGTGCAATGTCTGTATGGGTTGCTGTAAACAATAACCGTATAGTTGAAATACCTGGTGGCAAAACCGTAAAGCTTTAAATTAAATCTAATCACTAATCTAATCAAGCTATATATAATATATCTATACATTTAAATTATTTTTATTTGTTATTATAATATCAATGAGTGCCAGCATTAATCCTGACACTCATTGATACCTTTAAATTGCTGCATTACTACACAGCCTGTCTACTTTTTCTACTTTTTTATTCAATACTTTTCTTTTCTAATACTCTTAAGAGCTGTTGTTATCTTTATTGGATTACCATAGCGCAGTGTTCCCATACGATATATATATGAACCCAATATTCCAACTCCAATTATACTAGCCGCAAGAATAAGAAATGATATAACAATCTCCACAACTGAAACACTTCCCATTGCAACCCTTGCAAACATAGCGCTATAAGAGCTTACTGGAAGATATGATAATACCTTCATTGGAATTCCATCTATATTATTAAGCTGTATAAGTGTTATAAAATACACAATCATAATAATCATCTGTATACTTCCTGCACTCTTGTTTATATCCTCTGTTTTTGACACAAGAGCACCAAAGGCACCATATATAAATGTATAGAATAATACTCCTCCTAATCCAAACAATGCATATGCTATAAGTACGTTGCCTGGTATATCAAGAAGCATATCAAGCAGACCACCCCACTCATTCTGATTAAACTTATATGCACCTATAATTGCCAGCATATATATACCAGCCTGACATAATGCTGCAAGTGTTCCAGCCAGCACCTTTCCGAAGAACAGAATCCTTGTATCAGCACTCGTTACAAGCACTTCAATAGTCCTGTTAGACTTTTCCTGTGTAACCGACGTTGCCACCATTACTCCATAGAATATTATTATCATAAATATCACAATTATAAGTATATAGCAATACCAGTAGCTATTACCCATATCTTTACCAAGCACAACTGTATTGCTGCTGATATCAGGATTAAAAGCATTCATAATGTCCTGATAGTCAAGATTATGTTCACTGCAATATATCATCTGATTATAAGACTTAAGCACCTGTTCAAATACTATTGTATCTGATTCAGACATGCTTTTATTAAATACCACATAATCATAATCTGTCAGACTATGTATTATAAATCCTGATGAAGCCTCAGCATTTTTGATTTTATCCTTTAGGTCTGACTCTGACTGTGCCTTTTGAAGCTTCATATCAGCATAAGCTGACTGTAATAACGTAATATCATCGAACGCCCCTGTTTCATCATATATAAGCATTATATCCTTTTCCTTAGATGAAGCTGTGCCACTATCCTCTGATGTTTCCTCTGCTGCAGGCTTTTTAATTCCTGTAATTGCTCCAATATCCACAAATCTTGGAATGAACATAATTACAGCCATTATTACCGCTATGACTATTGTGCTGATTACATATGATTTATTCTTAAGATACGTCATAAATTCATATTGAAGAACTACTCCAAACTTTTTCATCAATTCTCACCTCCAGCCTTATAATTATTCTGCTCTTTATTATCTATATCTGTATCATCCCCAGCAACCGAAACA
>CAKRKK010000235.1 GCA_934358235.1 uncultured Lachnospira sp. | reverse complement strand
CCTTTTCTGGTTCGAAATCAACACCTGAATAACCCATAGCACAAAGAATTCTTCCCCAGTTAGCATCATGTCCGAATATAGCTGCCTTTGTAAGATTAGAGGTAACTATTGACTTTGCAAGAACCTTTGCCTGTTCTTTAGTTGCTGCACCTTTTACCTGAACCTCGAAAAGACATGTACAGCCCTCTCCATCTCCTGCAATCTTCTTTGAAAGCTCTGTAAGAACATAGCTTAATGCCTCATAAAATGTATCATAAGCCTTACTGCCTTCTGTTATATTTTCGTTGCCGGCCTCACCATTGGCAAGTACTAAAACAGTATCATTGGTTGATGTATCTCCGTCAACTGATATCATATTAAATGAATCTTCAACTATATCACTTGTCATTTTCTGAAGAGCTTTCTTCTCAATAACAGCATCCGTTGTTATAAAGCAGAGCATAGTTGCCATATGTGGATGAATCATGCCTGCACCCTTACACATACCACCAACTGTTACTGTCTTTCCATCTATTTCTACTGTACAGGCAACCTGCTTATCTTTTGTATCAGTAGTCATAATTGCTTCTGCTGCAAGTGTTCCTGCTTCTTTAGTTGAATCCAGAAGTGCTGGAAGTGCCTTAATACCTGCACACATTCTGTCCATTGGAAGCTGCATGCCTATAACACCGGTAGAACCTAAAAGTACTGACTTAGCAGGAACTCCAAGCACCTCTCCTGCTGTCTTTGCTTCAAGTGCGCAGGCTTCGTCACCCTCTGTACCTGTGCAGGCATTGGCAACACCACTATTAACAACTATTGCGTGTGCACCCTCTTCACTATATACAATACTTTTATCCCACTTTACAGGTGCTGCGAACACTCTGTTAAGCGTAAAGGTTCCTGCTGTTACACATGGCTTTTCTGAAAAAACCATTGCCATATCCTTCTTGCCATTCTTATACTTGATACCTGCTGCCATACCTGCTGCCTTAAAGCCTTTAGCTGCAGTAACTCCACCTTTAATAATTTCCATAATCACTACCTCCGAATTTCATTATGTGTCTATCTGTCATTCTTTTCAAGTTGCTATGGCAACTTGTATACATCGAATTGCCTCTGTAATCTTTTCTGTCATTCTTTTTCAAGTTGCTTTGGCAACTTGTATACATCGAATTGCTTCTGTAATTTTTTCTGTGGTTCTTTTCAAGTTGCTTTGGCAACTTGTATACATCGAATTGCCTCTGCAATTCGATGTATTGTTATGGGAACATTGGTACTGCCTTAAGGCCTTCATTCTCCTCAAAGCCGAATAACAGGTTCATATTCTGTACTGCCTGTCCTGCTGCACCCTTTACAAGATTATCGAGTGCTCCCATAGCTATTATTCTGTTTGTTCTTGGTTCAAGCTTAAATCCAATATCAACAAAGTTGCTTCCTTCAACCCATCTTGTTTCAGGGCAGACATCCTTAGGAAGAACTCTCACAAAATATTCCTTATCATAATACTTATCATAGGTTGCCTTTACATCTTCATAAGACACATCCTTTGCAAGATTGGCATATGCTGTAACAAGTATTCCTCTGTTCATAGGAACCAGATGTGGTGTAAATATAAGCTTAAGGTCATCCCTTCCACATGCATATCCAAGCTGTTCTTCTATCTCAGGCGTATGTCTGTGTGTTCCAACACCATAAGCCTTCATGCTTTCGTTTACCTCACAGAAAAGATTCGCTACCTTAGCGCCTCTTCCTGCACCAGAGGTACCACTCTTAGCATCAATTATAATAGTATCAGGATTAACTATTCCTTCCTTAACAAGTGGATATAAGGTAAGGATTGATGTTGTTGTATAACAGCCTGGATTAGCTATTATTCTTGTATCCTTATTCACCTTATCCCTGTTAATTTCGCATAATCCATAAACAGCCTCATCAATATACTGTGGTGATTTATGCTCTAACTTATACCACTTTTCATATATATCAACATTCTTTAATCTGAAGTCCGCACTAAGATCAATTATCTTTACCTTTGAGAGAATATCATCATTAACAAGTGATGCACATAATCCCTGTGGAGTAGCTGTAAATATAACATCTACCTCATTAGCAAGCTGCTCCATATTGTCATCCATACATTTCGCATCAACAAGCTTAAACATATTTCTATATACATCGGAATAATTCTGATCTATATAGCTTCTTGAACCAAGCCATACAATCTCCACATCCTTGTGTCCAAGAAGAATTCTTACTAATTCGTTACCTGCATATCCGGTAGCACCGATAATTCCAACCTTAACCATATGTCCTCCATCTGAATGTTTAATTATTCATTCGTGTGAATATTTTTCATCCGTAACCCACGTATAAATGAATTAACAAAAATGATATGTTTCATTATAGCAACTTTTTTTCTTATGTAAAGAGTTTATTCAGCATGTTTTTATATTTATGCATAAAAATTGCATAAAGTTGCATAATATTCATTTTTTGCTATTGCATTTTCAGCATAAGTAGTTTATTATAATTGGCAGAGTTTATAAATATCTATGGAGGTACTTTTTAATGAAAGAGAAAGTTGTTTTGGCTTATTCCGGTGGACTTGATACTACTGCTATCATTCCATGGTTAAAGGAAACTTTTGATTATGATGTTATCTGCGTATGTGCAGACTGTGGACAGGAAGAAGAATTAGATGGTCTTGAGGAAAGAGCTTTATCATGTGGCGCAGCTAAGTTATACATAGAAGATGTTACTGATGAATTCTGCGACAACTATGTTGTTCCTTGTGTTCAGGCACACGCCGTATATGAGAATAAGTATTTACTCGGAACTTCTATGGCAAGACCAGTTATTGCTAAAAGACTTGTTGAGATAGCCCGTAAGGAAGGTGCTGTTGCTATATGCCACGGTGCTACTGGCAAGGGTAATGACCAGATCAGATTCGAGCTTACTATCAAGGCATTAGCTCCAGACATCAAGATTATCGCTCCTTGGAGAGATTCAAGATGGACACTTCAGTCTCGTGAAGATGAGATTGAATACTGCAGACAGCATGGTATTCA
>CAKRKK010000234.1 GCA_934358235.1 uncultured Lachnospira sp. | reverse complement strand
GTGCTGATATTAACAGCAGCAGAGGCTATACGGCAGATAACAGGATTAAGCCTGATATAGCAGCTCCCGGTGTTAATGTATATGGTATTGGTGGTGTAAGAGGATATACCAGAAAGTCAGGAACAAGTGTGGCAGCAGCACATGTTGCCGGTGCTGCGGCGTTATTCTTAAGCTGGGGTGTTACTGCTGGTAACAGGGATGTAATAGGTAATACAGAGATAAAGTCATATCTTATACGTGGTGCAGCAAGAGATAATTCCAGGGAATATCCGGATGTAGCCTTTGGATATGGAAAGCTTAATATATATAGTGCATTTGACCAGATGAGAATTAATTAATTATAAGTTGTAATTGATACATTTATATGATAAAGTTTCTAGTACAGCGGTTCATAAAGTGAATCAGTAAGTATGAAATAACAGATATGTTGGAGAATATATGAAATACAAAGCAATTGCGTTAGATCTTGATGGAACACTTACAGATAGTAATAAGAGGCTGCCAGCGCAGAATATAGAGGCAGTTTGTAAAGCAATAGATATGGGAGTGAAGGTGATACTTGCATCTGGAAGACCATTGTTTGGCATCACACCTATATCAAAGGAGCTTAAGCTTGACAGTAAGGGTGGTTACATACTTGCCTATAATGGTGGACAGATAGTTGACTGTGCTACGAATAAGACAATCGTAAGCCATGAGCTTCCAAAGCAATGTATAGCGGATATATGTGAGCTGGCAAGAAAGCAGGAGGTATATGCGCTTACTTATTCGGATGGAAGAATAGTTGCAGAAAGTGATAAAGATGAATATGTAATAAAAGAGGCCTTCTGTAACTCAACATCAATTATAAAAACAGATAGTCTTAAGGATTATGTTGATTATCCTGTATCAAAGTTTCTTGTTGTTGGAAGCCATGAAAAGCTTGTGCCTGTGCAGGAAGCGTTGTTAAAGAAGTATTCTGGCATTATTGATGCATTTTATTCGGAAGATTATTTTCTTGAAGTGGTGCCATATGGTGTTGCTAAGGATAATTCCCTAAAGGAGCTTTTAAGCAAGCTTGATATAAAGGAGTCAGAGCTTATAGCGTGCGGAGATGGCATGAATGATATTCCGATGTTGAAGATAGCAGGACTTGCTGCAGTTATGGAAAATGCATATCCAAAGGTGAAAGAATATGCAGATTACATAGCGCCTTCTAATAATGAGGCAGGAGTAGCAGATGTAATACAAAGATATATAATTGATATGGAGATAAAATCGAATGGGTAAAGATAGTGTTCAGAATGATGAAATTGAAATAGATATTGGACATATATTATCAATATTATGGGAAAAGATATTAATAATTATAGCAACTGGTTTAATAGTAGGACTGGCGGGCTTTCTTGTATCTAAGTTTCTTATAACACCGAAGTATGAGTCTGAAACCAAGCTGTATGTGCTTAACAGAGCGAATGATAGTGCCACAACATTATCGGATGTGCAGCTTTCAACACAGCTTACTAAGGATTATCAGATTCTTGTTACAAGTGCACCTGTTATGAATCAGGTAATTAAAGAGCTGGGGCTGAATATGAAGGCATCAGAGCTTGCTTCGTCAATATCAGTAGATACGCCTTCTGATACAAGAGTGCTTCAGATTACAGTTACCAGTGATGATCCACAGATGGCTAAGCGTATAGCCGATAAGGTTGCAAAGGTTTCCTCACAGAAAATATGTGATATTATGAAGATAGAACAGGTTAACGTTATAGAGGAAGGCTCTATATCAGATGAACCTGCAGTAGACACAGTCAGAAGATGGACTCTTATAGGTCTGGCACTTGGTATTGTGTTATCGTGTGCTATCATAATAGTAAAATCTATGCTTGATGATACAGTTAAGACTACAGAGGATGTTGAAAAGTATTTTGAGCTTAGTACTCTTGCAGTTATACCGATATCAGAGGAAATGGATGACGGAGTTGGAAAGAGCAAGAAGAATAAAAAGAATAAGAAAAAAAGAAATAACAGATAGAAATAATAGATAGAAAAACAGATAAAAATAACAGATAAAAATAACAGATAAAAACAATATATAGCAGTAATAACTCTTAATGTGCAGAATGGAGAAAGCATGCAGACAATTAATATAGAAAGATTAAGAAAGCTTGATTATAGAGCAAATGAAGCTTATAAGAACCTAAGAACCAATATACAGCTATGTGGTTCGGATGTAAAGGTTATTATGCTGACAAGTACAACACCTGGTGAGGGAAAGTCAACGGTATCCTTTAATCTTGCAGTATCACTGGCAGAAGCAGGTAAGAAGGTTATATTTATAGATGCAGATCTTAGAAAGTCTGTGCTGGTTGGACGTTATAAGATAAATACTTCAGTTAAGGGTTTGACGCATTTTTTATCAGGAATTAACAAGTTTGAAGAGGTTATGTACGCAACTAATGTTGAGAACTTTAATGTAGTATTCTCAGGACCGGTTCCGCCTAATCCTACGGAATTGCTTGGCAATAAAGTGTTTAAGACGCTTATTAAGGTATTAAGAGATCTGTATGATTATATTATAATAGACACACCTCCGATAGGAAGTGTTATAGATAGTGCGATAGTAGCTCAGGAATGTGACGGAGTTGCTTATGTTATGGCATCGAATAGTGTAAGCTATAAGTATGCGCAGAAGGGACTTGAACAGATTAAGAAGACAGACTGCAAGCTGCTTGGAGTTATACTTAATAAGGTCGATATGGATGATAATAAGTATTACGGTAAGTACTATGGCAAGTATTATGGTAAATACGGCGAGCACGTACAGAAGTAGAGCTGCTTTAAATAAAGCTGGTAATTAAAATATAGAAATGCAAAAGTAAAAAAGGGGCTGTCGCTTTAACGATGATATGCTCCCTTCTAGGTAGACAAGTGAAATAATAAAAACTTGTCACTTAGGAGGGAGCATATTTTATGTCTAAAAGAAAAGTATCTGTTGAGGATAAGATATATGCTGTAAATCTATATCTGGATGGAAAAGAAAGCCAACGGCGAATTGCCGATATGTTTGATGTAAGTCTCGCATCTGTCCAACAATGGATTCGAAACTATGAATCTATGGGAGCAA
>CAKRKK010000233.1 GCA_934358235.1 uncultured Lachnospira sp. | reverse complement strand
ATATATAATCCCTTGTATTTAGTTTCAAGATTATTATCAATCTCAACTTCCATATTATAGAACTTGACCTCTACACCATATAGAAGAGTGTCATCATTGGCTGTTCCCGGTGCTATCTTATCAAGCGCATATATCATCTCTATGATACCATCAAGAATACGCTTAGGAAGCACAAGACTTAAATCACCAGGTGTTGCCGCAAGAGTTGGCTTTACAAGCCCTTCCTCTATTCTCTTTTCAGTACTTCGTCTTCCTCTTATAAGATCACCGAATCTCTGCACAATAACTCCACCACCAAGCATATTAGAAAGCCTTGCAATGCTTTCGCCATATCCGTTGCTGTCCTTGAAAGGCTCTGAAAAATGCTTTGCAACCAGAAGGGCAAAGTTGGTATTCTCTGTCTGTTTCTCAGCTCCCTCATAGCTATGTCCGTTTACAGTTACTATTCCATTTGTGTTCTCATTAACAACGATTCCATTAGGATTCATACAGAAGGTACGAACAAGATCCTCGAACTTTTCTGTTCTGTATACAATCTTACTTTCATATAACTCATCTGTAAGATGGGCAAATATAACTGCTGGAAGCTCAACACGTACACCAATATCTACACGATTGGACTTTGTTGGAATATCTAAATCCTTACAGACATTTTCTATCCACTTGCTGCCGCTTCGTCCAACTGAAACGATACATTTATCACAGTCCATATGCCTATCCTTATAGAATACCCTGTATCCGCCATCTATGACCTCAATATTACTTACAGGCGTGTTAAAGTAAAAGTCAATATGTTCTTTCATTTCATCGTACATATTTTTAAGAACAATATAATTAATATCCGTTCCCAGATGCCTTACAGAAGCATCCAGTAATTTTAACTTGTTCTGCATGCAAAGTGTCTTAAACTTAGTTCCAGCAGTTGAATACATATGTGTTTCTTCTCCACCATGTGAGGTATTAATAGTATCAACATACTTCATAAGCTCAATAGCCTCATCTTTTCCGATATACTCGTAAAGCGTTCCACCAAAATCATTCGTAATATTATACTTTCCATCAGAAAATGCTCCTGCTCCTCCAAAGCCATTCATAATAGCACAGGTTGGACACTTAATACATGCTTTAACCTTCTTACCATCTATAGGGCACTTTCTTTTCTCTAAGGTGTTACCCTCCTCGAATACAGCCACCTTAAGCTCAGGCGACTTTTTCATAAGCTCATACGCAGAGAATATACCACCTGGTCCTGCTCCTATTATAATTACATCATATTTATTGTTCATATTGTTCCTCTTTTCTTCGCACGTTTTTTACATATCAGATGTATGTCCTATGCGTACAGGCACACATTCACAAGTATAACTTTCAGGTTTATTTGGCATAACATAAATTATGCATAGTTAATATGTCTGTTTTTACTATACATTCTATTACCTCACCGCTCTCTTCATTGCAGAAGGTCCAGCCAATGCTTTCAGGAGTCACTTCATATGAGTCCTTTGTTTCATTTACTAGGCTGTCTTTATCCATATAACAGGCAGGACTATATATTCCATACTGGGAATATGATTTAAATACTTTAGCATCAATAAGCTTCTTATCACACATAAGCAATACAACGCCCCATTCCAGTGATATATTTTTTAACATAGCCGATGATAATTCATCTATTATCTCCTTTTTTTCTTCAGTCACGAATATCTTTCTTGTTTTACTTCCAAACTTTATGTTAAAGCTGCAGCCCTCTTTATAAACACATGGCATCATGCTTATACTACCGCATAATATATAATATTTTCCTTTATCTTCAAAGCCTGCCGGCTGATAACCCTTTAATTCTTTTCTGTCATATACCATTATCTGGTTTGGCTCTGGTATTCTATATATTTTTTTAATTTTCTTCCATTCATTAATAACTCTATCTGCTTTAACATCACTCATATCCATACATCTCCTGTTCTGTGCATAATATAAGAATTGAGTATGACTATTTCTTCACATTCCTATTTACACAAATTATAAGTTATTCCTGCAAATATGACAATACACTAATGTTAAAGCAGTTCTTTACTTTCCTGCTTATTTATTGCTCTGTTCAGATTATTCTCTATCTTTTCAAGTGTTGCACACATATTAGAAAGCTCCTCCTTGGATATGCCCTCACAGAATATGTCCTCTGCCATATTGAATAAATCCGACACCTTATCTGCCTTTATTTCTCCCTCCTTCGTTAGCTTTATCATCCACGAACGCCGACACTCAGGATTACTTTCTCTTATTATAAGTCCCATATTCTCCAGTCTGTCAAGTGTTCTTGACATAGTAGTTACATCTATAAGACATACATCAGACAGTTCTCTTTGAGTCATCCCTCCGCCTTTTCTTAGTTCATATAATATTCTTGGCTGTCCCTGTCCTACTGTTAATCCCATATCTATAAAATAAGGTCTTAAAAGTCTTCTTCTTAGCATTTCCACATCAAAAAGATAATGCCTAACCTCTCCATATTTCATACTCATCCTCATTTCTACGCTTATCCTTGTGCGCATCTACTGCCTGTTTGATAATCTATCAGCTCACAACCAGCAAAAGCCTTAACTAAGCTCAAACTGTCCTGTATACAACTGATAATATCTGCCTCTTTGTTCAAGCAGTTCATCGTGGTTTCCACGTTCAATTATCTGTCCCTTTTCAAGCACCATTATAGCCTTTGAATTTCTTACAGTAGATAATCTGTGTGCTATTACGAATACTGTTCTTCCTTCCATAATAGCATCCATGCCTTTTTCTATCAACCTTTCAGTTCTTGTATCTACTGAGCTTGTAGCCTCATCAAGTATAAGTACTGGTGCCTTCGCTATGGCTGCCCTCGCTATGGCAAGAAGCTGCCTCTGTCCCTGCGACAGGTTGCCTCCGTCAGAATATAGCATAGTATCATATCCATCCGGAAGACGTCTTATAAATGAATCTGCGTTGGCTATTAAAGCAGCTTCCCTTATCTCCTCATCGGTAGCATCCAGCTTTCCATATCGTATATTATCAGCGATTGTTCCTGTAAATAAATGCGTATCCTGGATAACCATAGCAAGTGACCTTCTTAAGTCATCCTTCTTAATATCCTTTATGTCTATGCCATCATAGGTTATTGAGCCTGACTGTATATCATAG
>CAKRKK010000232.1 GCA_934358235.1 uncultured Lachnospira sp. | reverse complement strand
TCGGATAAATCGTGTATTTTTTATATTCCGCCGCAAGGATTGCCCTAAGCCTTTGATAATAATCCTTTTTAAATTCTTCACCTAGCGCTTCCTGCCAGTCTCCTGTTATCATTGACATAATATCCTCTTTTCTGCACGCATTTCTTTAATTCATGTCTATACTATATTATAATCTCATTGGAATACCCTTATCTGAAAGATATTTCTTAAGATCTTTTATTTCCATTTCTTTATAATGAAATAGTGATGCTGCTAGTGCTGCATCTGCTTTTCCCTTAGTAAAGGCATCATAAAAGTGTTCCATATTACCAGCTCCACCTGATGCTATTACAGGAATAGATACGTTGGAGGCTACTGCGTTAGTAAGCTCAATATCGTAACCTGCTTTAGTACCATCACAATCCATGCTGGTTAAAAGAATCTCGCCTGCTCCTAAACGTTCTGCTTTTCTGGCCCATTCTACAGCGTCCATATGCATATCAACCCTGCCACCATTCTTATAAATGCTCCAATGGCCATCTGGCTGTCTTTTAGCATCTATTGCCACTACAACACACTGGCTTCCGAATTTATCAGCAGCCTGTGATATAAGCTCTGGATTCATAATAGCAGCAGAATTAATAGATATCTTATCGGCACCTTCTCTTAAAAGAATCTTAAAGTCATCTACTGTTCTTATTCCACCACCAACTGTAAATGGTATAAAAACCTTTTCTGCCACCTTTCTAACAAGCTCTACAGTTGTATTTCTCCCATCGCTTGATGCTGTAATATCAAGAAATACTAACTCGTCTGCTCCTGACTCATCATACATCGCAGCTACTTCTACAGGATCTCCTGCATCCTTAAGATCAACAAAATTCGTTCCTTTTACAACTCTTCCATCTTTACAATCAAGGCATGGTATTATTCTTTTCGTAAACATTGTATACAATCTCCCATCTATAATTCAGCAAAATTCTTAAGTATTTTAAGTCCTAACCTGCTGCTCTTTTCTGGATGAAACTGACATGCGAATATATTGTCCTTTTCAACTGAAGCATGAATATGTGTAGAATATTCTGTCGATGCAGCAACTATCGCCTCATCGTCTGCTTTAAGATAATATGAGTGAACAAAATAAACATAAGGGTTACTTTCTATTCCTTTAAAAAGCCTTGCTCCCTGCTTAACCTTGAGGGAATTCCAGCCCATATGTGGAATCTTTATTCCGTCTGACGCTGGAATCTTTAATATCTTCCCTGGAAGTATATCAAGTCCCTCTGCTCCTGGTGTTTCTTCACTTTCCTTAAACAATAGCTGTAATCCAAGACATATACCTAGAAATGGAGTATTATTATCTACAACCTTTTTGATTGTATCTACAAGCCCAAAGTGATCAAGATTATTCATTGCATCACCAAATGCTCCAACACCCGGAAGAATAACCTTGTCCGCCTGTAATATTTCACTATCTTCTCTTGATACTATAACCTCTTCGCCTAGCGATATAAGGGCTTTTTCAACACTCTTAAGATTGCCCGCGTCATAGTCAATAATTGCTATCAATGCTTTATCCTCCATTTTATCGTTATTTTATTGCTTCGCCATATCCTTCAATTTTATAATAATAGCTTGTAAAATCACTCTTTGATAATTCTACTAAGGCTATTGCATCTGTTTCTGAAAGTCTGTAAGTATTCTTAAATGCATTAATAATAAGCTTATACACTTCTGTCATCTTATCTTCGACACCAAGCTGCTTAGCCTCAGCCCTATACGTCTGATACCTGTCTACGCCCTTTACTAACGCATTAAGAGCCTCTGTATGCATATTCATCTTCTCATAGTTCTCATATGATTCATACTGTCTTTGCACATACATAATGACCTTAGATTGCTTATAGAGAGTTTCCTCATTTCCTGACAGCTTAACACCACTAAGACTGTTATATGCCATGCCATATTCCTGATTAGCGTAGTAGTTCTTTGCAACATCAACCTTTCTGCTATAATTGATTGCATAACCAAATACCTGTATAAGAACAACAATGCTGACAATTAACAAGGCAAACATTATTATAGACTTTGGCTTAAACCTTATAATATCACCAGGCTTAGGTGGCTGCTTAACCTTTTCTTTTTTAGGTTTCTTTTGTTTCTGTTGCTGCTTTTGTTTATTAGCCTTTGCTTTCTTTGCCTGTTCCTTCTTAGCCGTCTTTTGTGCAGCAGCCTTTTGCTTCTTTTCTTTATTCTGTGCCTTCTTAGCTTCTGCCTGTTGCTGCTTTATCTGTCTTTCTGCTTCTTCCTGCTGTTCTTCAGCCTCAGCCTCCTTGGCCTGTTTTGCCTTAAACTGCTGGATTCTATACTTTATTTTTGCTATCAGCCCCTTCTTAGGTGCAACAGCTTCATCGAGAGTATCCTTTCCCTTAAACACTTCTTCTATTAGAAGCTCATTCTCATCTTTTTCCTTACTATCTTCAGTTTTGCCTTTATTGTCTGAGGTTTTTTCATTATTATCTGCAGTTTTTCCTGTCTTTTCTGCAGCCCCTTTATCCTTTTTTGTATCATCAGCCGGCTCTTCAAGACTTTCAAAGAATATATCCTTAATAATAGAGAAAAGACTCTTCTTCTTTTTCTTTCCAACTGTCTTAAGCTCTTGCTCTAGTTGCTTTTTCGCAGCTTCATTATCAGCAGCTACGTTACTCTTTGCAGCCGGTATTTCATCAGTCTTAGTCTTTATGTCTTCTGAATTATCAGCCTTATTTGTACTGCTTTCTTCCGATGCATCAGCCTCATCATCCACCATGCCAATCTGAGCGAGCAGTTCATTAACGTTATCTATTCCTTCTGACGATGCTTCAGAATGCACATCACTTATAAGATCATCCAGATTCATATTAACAAGTCTGTCTTTTTCACTATCAGAAAGCTCCATATCTTTAACAAGCTCATCATCCTTACTTAGGCTTGAGCCAGTTGTTTCTTCTTTTACTGTATCATCCAGTAACTTATCAATTTCCTTATCAGCTTCTGAGCTCTTAACTTCCTCTGATATCTGTCCTGCTTTTTCTATTTCTTCAGCCCGCCTTGCTGCTTCCTCAGGTGTAACTGAATTCGCTGTTATTTCAGGTTTATTATCAATCTCATCCTCAACTATATATGATTCCTCTACACCAGGTGCTGCCATACTACGCGGAACGGTCATAACCTCTTTTAAAAC
>CAKRKK010000231.1 GCA_934358235.1 uncultured Lachnospira sp. | reverse complement strand
GAATAGATTATGATATAATAAAACAGTCATATACAGGCTGTGCACCCGGATTATAGATACACGAGGGGAGAGATTATATGCCAGAGAGCAATATAGAATTAGCAGGAAACAAGAATATTAAGACAAGCGAAGTAGAAAAATCAGTGGATACGCCGGCAGATTTTACAAGCCCGGAGGAGCTTTATAATGACCTTATAGAAAAAGTTAAAATGTATCATCCATCATCTGACCTTTCAGATATAGAACGTGCATACAAGGTTGCAAAGAAGGCTCATGAAGGCCAGTTTAGAAAGTCAGGTGAGCCATATATTATACATCCACTTTGTGTTGCTATTATATTAGCAGAGCTTGAGCTTGATAAAGAGTCTATTATAGCTGGTCTTTTACATGATGTTGTTGAAGATACTGTTATGACAAGTGAAGATGTGGCAAAAGAATTCGGCGATGAGGTTGCACTTTTAGTAGATGGTGTTACAAAGCTTACACAGCTTAACTATCAGCATGACAAGATAGAAGTGCAGGCAGAAAACTTAAGAAAAATGTTTCTTGCTATGGCTAAGGATATAAGAGTTATTCTTATAAAGCTTGCCGACAGACTTCACAATATGCGTACAATGCAGTACCAGTCTCCGGCGAAGCAGGTTGAAAAGTCACGCGAGACTATGGATATATATGCTCCAATAGCGCATAGGCTTGGTATATCCAAGATAAAGGTAGAGCTGGATGATCTTTCTATGAAGTATCTTATGCCTGATACTTATAATGATCTTGTTAAGCAGGTGGATATTAACAGACCAGGCAGGGAAGCATTTATAAAGAGCATCATCAAGGAAGTTGGCATGCATATAAGCAATGCGGGCATAGAAGCTGAAATAGACGGAAGAGTAAAGCATTTCTTCTCCATCTATCGAAAAATGGTTAATCAGAACAAGACACTTGACCAGATATATGATATATTTGCAGTCCGTATTAAGGTTGATACGGTAAAGGACTGCTATGCTGCGCTTGGAGTTATACATGAGATGTATAAGCCTATACCTGGAAGATTCAAGGACTACATAGCTATGCCAAAGCCTAATATGTATCAGTCATTGCATACAACACTTATTGCATCGAATGGACAGCCCTTTGAGGTTCAGATAAGAACCTATGAAATGCATAGAATAGCAGAATATGGTATTGCTGCACATTGGAAGTATAAGGAAGGCAAGAGCGGAGAGTCGAACAAGAGCGAAGAAGCAAAGCTTAGCTGGTTAAGACAGATCCTTGAGTGGCAGAGAGATATGTCAGATAACAAGGAATTCTTATCATCTATTAAAAATGACCTTAACCTGTTTTCGGATTCTGTATACTGCTTCACACCTACTGGAGATGTAAAGACACTTCCGGCCGGTTCTAATCCAATTGACTTTGCTTACAGTATCCATAGTGCAGTAGGTAATAAGATGGTTGGTGCCAGAGTTAATGGAAAGCTTGTGAATATCGACTATGAGATAAAGAATGGCGACAGAATCGAGATTATAACCTCACAGAATTCGAAGGGACCAAGCAGGGACTGGCTTTCTATGGTTAAGTCTACGCAGGCAAGAAATAAGATAAACCAGTGGTTTAAGCAGGAACTTAAGGAAGATAATATTATAAAGGGTAAAGAGCTTATATCTAATTACTGTAAGAGTAAGGGTATAGTTCTATCTGAGATTAATAAACCTGAATTCGTGGAAAAGGCTTTAAGAAAGTATGACTATAAGGACTGGGATTCTATTATGGCAGCAGTAGGCCATGGTGCACTTAAGGAAGGTCAGATAGTCAATAAGCTCAATGAAGAATATCTTAAGACGAAGAAGGCTGAGATTACAGATAAGCAGGCACTTGAGCAGATAGTTGCAAGCGAAAGCAAGGAAAAAGATAATGACAAGAAGGGCAAAGGTGGAATAGTCGTTAAGGGTATTCACGATGTTGCAGTAAGATTCTCTAAATGCTGTAATCCGGTTCCTGGTGACGAGATAGTTGGTTTTGTTACAAGAGGAAGAGGTATTTCTATCCATAGAACAGATTGTATCAATATACTGAATTTCCCTGCAAATGAGAGAGCAAGGTTGATTGAAGCAGAATGGGAACAGACAGAGAATAAGGATGATAAATATAGTGCTGAAATCAATATATTTGCAGGCAACAGAAAAGGACTTATCGTTGATATATCAAGACTTTTCACGGAAGCGAATATTGATGTAAGATTCATGAACAGCCGCGTCAATAAAAAGAATGTTGCAACCATCAATCTTGGTTTCGTAGTATCAGGAAAGGAAGAGCTTAACAGACTTATAGATAAGCTAAGAAAGATAGATGGCGTGACAGATATAGAGCGAGCTACGGGCTGATAGAGATAGCCATATAATAAAATATTTACATTTAGAGCGTTGTTTAGAGCCGTTGTCGGGATTTTCTTGATAACGGCTTTTTGATAGCATATAATGATTATGATGTTATGTAGATGTTATGTAGATATGATGTGAGTGTCAGAAGTAAATTGCGCTGCTTGCTGATGTATGCATTAAATGTATAAATAAAATAATAGAGTAATGAGAAGGAAAAAATATGTATAAAATAGATTCAAGAATACTAGGAATGGTAGGTACTAACTGCTATCTGTTATGCAATATGGATATCAAAGAATGTGTTGTTATAGATACAGCAGACAAGCCAGAGGAAATAAGTAGAATGATAGAGGAATCAGGCTGCAGGCTTAAGGGAATATTACTAACACATGGACATTTTGACCATATTATGGCAGCAGATGCTATAAGAGATAAATATGATGTAAAAGTATATGCCTCGTGTGACGAAAAGAATACACTTGAACAGCCACATATCAATCTGGGTGAGGCATATGGACTTAAGCTTTCGGTAAAGGCAGATGTATGGCATAAAGATGGTGAAATACTCAGGCTGGCAGGCTTCGATATAGAAGCACTTCATACGCCGGGGCATACAGAAGGTGGAACCTGTTATTATATAAAGGATATCGGAGTGCTGTTTTCAGGTGATACATTATTCTGTGGCTCAGTTGGTAGAACAGATTTCCCTGGTGGAAGCATGAGTGAAATAGTGCGTTCAATAAAAGAAAAAGTAATGGTGCTTCCTGATGATACGAAGGTATATCCAGGACATGGAGAAGGCACAAGTGTTGGTTATGAGAGAGTGAATAATCCATTTCTGGTATAGAGAGAAGAGGAATAATAA
>CAKRKK010000230.1 GCA_934358235.1 uncultured Lachnospira sp. | reverse complement strand
TCTTCGGTGTCTGTCTTAGCTGCGTTGCAGCTATCTGTGCTACGCACAGATGAGGCGGTAAATTCTTGTTTATCTTATCATTCACTTTTATTTTTTCATCTATATTCAACAGAAAACGAGCGATACGCTCTTGAGTTTCTTTTCCTTTTGGGAAAGAAATCACAATTTCTTCCTGCAATCTTTTTCTATTTATCTCTGTCTGACCAGTTGATCCTTCTGCAAGTGTTTCAATTTTAGGTTGGAACGCTTTAATCGCATACCCATAATAAATAGAATCAATTTCCTCGGTTGGACGAAGAAGTATCATATGTCCATCTATTGTTGTTGGTGTTGGCACATCATACAATTGAGCAACACGACCAGCAGTTCCAGTACCGGTAGAGTTAATCAGCACATCTCCTGGTTGAAGCATTTTATCAGCTGGCACTTTCTTTTTTGAACAATCATGTAATCTTGATTCCTCATACTTGATTTCAAAATTTCGATTACATTTCTGATTTAACACACGAACTGTATTCTCGTTTTCTCTTTCTACATATTTAGGTGGAATGCCTTTAGACATAAATGATGTGATTTCTCCTAAACATCTTTTCCTCCACTCTGTCATATTGTCACCTTCCTAACCGATATATTTCTTGTGAGCCAACTTAACATTGCTCTGCTTAACCATTGCGTACTGCAAGGTCGTATCTATTCGTTTATGCCCCAAGAGCTGCTGTAACTGCTCAATCGGCATTCCCTTATCAATCGCCATCGTTGCAAGCGTCCTGCGGAACTTATGCGGATGGACTTTCGTAATAGCAAGTTGCTTACCCATTTCACGCAGACGGGATTCTATGCCGCCGATTTTGATTCTTTCATGCGGAGAACGCAGAGTAACAAACAATGCTGGATTATCATCAGTTCTGGTGTCAATATAGTTATGCAAATGAATCTTTGTCCGAGCATCAAAGTATACAATGCGTTCCTTATCCCCTTTACCGAAAACCACACACTCTCGTTCGTTAAAATTTATGTCCGCTTTGTTCAGCAATACCATTTCACCGATACGCATTCCGGTAGATGCAAGCATATCAATCATTGCCAAATCACGCAATTCTGTACAACTATCGCGCATTTTCTCCAAGTCTTCATCCGTATAAGTTTCCTTAACATTTGTCGCAGTCTTCACCTTATGAATACGCCGAACAGGACTTTTCAATATGTAATCTTCGTCCTCCAACCATGAAAAAAAGCTAGATAAAATTCTTCGAATATTATCAATTGTTACTCGGCTTGGATTATTTTTACCTTGATAATTCGTCAGATAAGCTCGTAAATCCTCTGTCTGTATGCGACGAACATTTTTGCCCACAGAATCAAGCATCGTATCTATGGTAGTCTGATAGTATTTCAATGTTCTCTCAGAGCATCCCTCAATGCGTTTTGCCGTTATAAACAGCTCAAGCAACCTATTACTATCATCCTCACTGCATTCCTCTTGTTCTTTTATCTCGCAGTCAAATAGTTCATGTTCTAATACATTTTGTAACCGTTTTAACTGCACATTATCAAGGTGTGCTAACATCTGCTGAACAATTGATTCTATAATTTGCTGTTTCATAGGTTGTTCTCCTTCCATTTTCTCCAGAGAACAACTCAACGGCAGTTCTATTGGTTTTCGCTTCTGCCGTTGGTGAAGCCCGCATTTTCATTCAACATTTTACAGATCAGATATTATTCTCCATAATAACCGGTATCTGCCAGTTCTTGCCATTTTAAATACATTTCCTTGTAATGCTGTTTGATAAATTCCCGTATCTGGCGAACTTCTCGGTCATTTAACTGTCCTTGCTTTTCCACAGTTGTGTCACCATTACTTTTGACAAAGAATTTCGCTGATCCTGCCTCTGTGAGCTTTCGATCACTTGCATGCACATGCATTGCCTCAATCACACAGCTTGACGTATAATAAAGATAATATCCACATACCTTAAATTTGTAATATTTAGGCATCATACTCCTCCATAAATTGCTTATTATTTTTGTAATAATCTAAAGCAATTTGTGTCTCAATGTCATCCATATTGGTTTCAACAATCTCATCCTTCAATATAACTGCTGCATGATTCAAATGATCAAGATTTAAAACTCGAATATAGTCTCCGTCTTTCGTGAAAGCATAGCCATTAATTATCATATCTGCCTTATCCGCAATGTCTTTAATATTAAGCTGCATACTCAATCTTCACCTCCTTAATTGGCTCTAAGAACTGATCTACATCATAATATAATTTATCCAATATCGGAATTAAGTCTATATATTCCTCTACTTCTCCGATATTTTTATATTTCGCCATTACAACTAGATATCCATGATCCCACTCTACCACGCTCGTATACCGTTCCAAGCGCGTGGATGTCCGAAAGCGAATAATATCATGATTAAATTGAAATATTGTATATTCCCCTTGACTTCTTAAAATGGCACAGGTATTCACAAATTTCACCTCCATTCAGTGTTTAATATTTTTAAACAAAATTATCTTAAACAAGAATTTAGAGCAGCAAGCACAAACACTTTTTGACCATTTTTATGACTGTCTTTCTGGTCAAGCATGTACCTTATCCGAGATAATTGACATAAGAGATGGAACACATGATTCTCCAAAAGCAACGGATAACGGATATCCATTAGTTACCTCTAAACATTTGCTCCCATTTGGGGTAGACACATCGTCAGCAAATATTATTTCAAAAGCCGACTATGACAAAGTTAACGAAAGGAGCAACGTTAATACCGGTGACATTTTGATAAGTATGATTGGAACTGTTGGATTGATCTCTTATGTAATTGATTCACCTGTGGAATTTGCAATAAAAAATGTAGGCTTATTCAAAACATCACAGCATCCATCTCTTGACTTATACATTTTGTATTACTTAAAAAGTATCTCTACAACACATCATATAGAGAGATGTCTTGCGGGCAGTACCCAAAAATATATAAGTTTAGGTGAATTACGCAAATTACCAATCCTTGTTCCATCTCAACAAGAATTGGATGTCTACAACTCAGTAGTTCGTCCAATAGTTTCTGAAATAATATTGCTTGTGCAAGAGAACAGAAGACTATCAAATATTCGCGATTTATTGCTTCCAAAATTAATGACCGGCGAACTTGATGTCTTCGACATCGATCTTTAAGCCGCTCTACGACTCGAAAACACCTGAGGTATTTTCGAGTTACCGCCTCTGTCAGACACCTTGTCATCCGTATG
>CAKRKK010000229.1 GCA_934358235.1 uncultured Lachnospira sp. | reverse complement strand
ATATTCTTACACCCGCTGAGCATAAAGGCTCATAATAGGATCTGGTTATCTTGTATACAAGCTTCTTATCTGGTATTCCTGGCGTAACAATCCTTACATCCACGCCTCTTTTTACCGCAAGTCTTAATTCTCTTTCCATCTCATCAGTTATAATAAGATATGGTGTTGTAATATACACATAATCCTTGGCATTCTTTAATATATTAAGATATACGTCCTCTCCTATCCTGTCCTGTCCTAATGGATTATCTGAATATGGCTGGACATAGCAGTTCTTTGCTGCTGCCTTATAGGTACCATCTGTCGCATCCAGATATCTGTCATAATCCTCTTGTGAATCTGTATGGTCTATCGCATTCCACATAGTAAGAAAGCTTGCCGTAAGACTTCTTACCGCATCTCCTGTAAGCTTAATACCGGTATCCTTCCAATAACCATATGGATGTGTTATGTTAAAGTACTCATCCGCAAGGTTATATCCACCAGTAAAGCCAACCTTACCATCTATTACTGTAATTTTCCTGTGATCTCTGTTATTCATAAACATATTAACTACAACCTTAAGAGGATTAAACACCCTGCATTGTATTCCTTCCTCTCTCATACGCTTTATGAATTCCTTATTAAGGAAAAATATGCTTCCAAGATCATCATAGAATATTCTGACCTCAACACCACTTTTAGCCTTGTCTATAAGCACCTTTTTTAATCTTGCAAAGCTTATGGCATCCTCTATGGCATGATACTCCATAAATATAAACTGCTCTGCCCTTGAAAGTTCCTCTAGCTGTGCTTCAAAGCTTTCATCTGCATTTTTATAATACTCCATATCTGTATTCTTATATACCGGATATTTGGCTGTATCAGCTATATATCTGCATTGATTAGCTACACCCTTGTCAATAGCTGCTATTTCATCTATAATCGATTTTTCCTGCTTAAGCTTATGTTCAAGAATATCAGCTTCTATTCCATTGAATCTTCTTCTCATTCCCTTTGTCACTATGGACCTTCCAAAAAGCAGATAAATGCATATGCCAAAGAATGGAACTGCAGTAATAACTATAAGCCATGGCATTCTCTGTGCTGAATTGACATGCGTTCCAAATATCTTAAGTGCTATAATCACAGCAAGACAGGTTAACGAAAGCGTTATGGCTGTCGAATATGTATTCAGCTTAGACATAAGAAATATCATCCAGGCTGTCTGTATAAGAACCAGAAGTGCTATAAGAATAAGCCTTGTCGCACTATTTTTTATACTTGATTTCTTTTCAGTTCGCATATTATGTTTCTGCATATATAATCGCTCCTATGTATATACTTAGTATAACATTATATCACTATGTTGCCTGTCCTGCAAACTGCGTCATATAAAGCTGGTAATACCTGCCCTTTTTATCTAGTAATTCTTTATGGCTGCCCGTTTCAACTATTCTTCCCTCATCCATAACAACAATCAGGTCTGCATCCTGTATTGTTGAAAGTCTATGCGCAATTATAAGACTTGTCCTGTCTTTCATAAGGTTAACCATGGCATCCTGTATATGCTTTTCAGTTCTTGTATCCACACTTGAGGTTGCTTCATCTAATATAAGAATCTTAGGCTGCGCAAGAAATGCCCTTGCAATAGATAAAAGCTGTCTTTGTCCCTGCGATATATTATCTCCCTCTGATGAAAGCTGTGTATCAAACTTCTCTGGCATTCTGCTTATCATATTATCACAATTACTCATTCTTACTGCTTCATATAACTGTTCATCGGTAGCGCTGCTGTTTGAATATTTAAGATTATTCTTTATAGTATCTGCAAAAAGCACAGTATCCTGAAGAACTATGGCAGTATTTTTTCTAAGATTATTGCAATCTATATCCTTTATATTAATATCATCTATCAATATTTCACCACTATCTACCTCATAAAACCTCATAAGAAGATTAACAACTGTTGTTTTACCGCTGCCTGTTGAACCAACAAGCGCAACCTTATGTCCAGCCTTTACTTCAAGATTAAAGTCATATAGTACCTGTTTATCCTTCGTATATGAAAAATTAACATTTTTAAACTTAATCACGCCCTTTAAGTCATCCATTGATTTCCTGCCGCTCTTATCCTCAAGTGGTTCATCCATAACAGCAAACACTCTTTCAGCACCAGCAATGGCTGTCTGAATCTGTCCATATATCTGTGCAAGCTCATCTATGGGGCGTCCGAACTGCTTTGCATACACTATAAATGCAGATATAACACCTATTGATATTATATGATTAATCGCAAAATATCCTCCAAATGCTGCAATTATGACGAATCCAATATTATTAATAACATTCATAACCGGTCCCATAGAACCGCCTAGAATCTCAGCTATAATCCCCACCTTTGTAAGTTCATCAGAAATATTATTGAAATCCTCTATTACATCCCCCTGTCTGTTATAAGCTGCTACCGTACTATAACCTGTTACCATTTCCTCAACATTTCCATTAAGCTTGCCCAACAGAACCTGTCTTTTCCTGAAAAATAATCTCATCGCCTTTGACAACAGCTTAGTTGCCACAATAGTCAATATAACTGTTATACACGATAATACTGCTAACTGTGGACACAATGCCACCATCATGACAACTGTTCCTATTATGGTAAGTATTCCTGAAAACAAGGAACTCATTGACTGTGAAACAGTTGTTGATATATTCTCAATATCATTGGTCATACGGCTCATAATATCACCGTGGCTGTTTGTATCAAGATATCTGACTGGCAGATTAACTATACAGGCAAATAAATCTCTTCTCATGCCTCCTACTATCCGCTGACTCAGCTTAGCACTCAGTTCACTCTGAAGAAATGTACATATGCTTTGTATTACATATACTATGGCCATTAGTATAAGTATAGGTGTAATCCTGTTCCATTGCCCTGCTGCTATTGAGTCTATTGCATTGCTCTGAAGCCTTGGTGCACATACTGAGCACATAACCACTACTACAACTGCCAACATAAGCATAAGCAGCATTCTTTTTTCTGATATGAAATAGGCTATAAGCCTCTTTAAGGTTTTCCTTCCATTCTGGGGTTTTTCTATTGTAATATTTCTGTTGCCAGGTCTTCTTCCAAAAGCCCTGTAATTATTCATCTGAGCCTGTCTGCTTTCTTCCTGCTTCATGCTTATATCCTTTCATCACTTTTTAGCTGTGAATCATATATATCCTTGTATATTTTACTAGTCTTCATAAGCTGTTCGTGGCTTCCCACATCAACAAGTCTTCCATTATCCATAACTACAATTCTGTCCGCATTTTTAACAGATGCTATTCTCTGGGCTATTA
>CAKRKK010000228.1 GCA_934358235.1 uncultured Lachnospira sp. | reverse complement strand
GCCTGGTCGGTAACAGTAAGAGGGTAGCTTGTGCTTATCTCTTTAAATTGTGACATGACATCAAAGGCTGATGTTGAAGCTGCCTGTGTAGTGACGTCATTTGCAGCAGAACTGCCACATGCTACAGTTGATATAAGCATGAGTACTGCCAGGACTAAAGCAGTTAATCTTTTAAAATTCTTCATATTTATCCTCATTTCTACTTTATTTTTACACATTTTTTTATGTTGGCCAGAATATATCTGATAGCAACAGTTAAAAGAAGTGCGCGAATGAATTTTATCAGATTGACAAGGCTTTTACAAGTCAGTATAGTTATATTATGATGTAATTAAGAAACGGCCAGGAAAGAGGTTAAAGGTTGTTTAAGCTGCACAGCAGGACTTTTATTTCTGGCATAAGTATGAACAAAATGAGGAGTTTTTATGCTTAATATACAGAATTATAAAAAAGTAGAAAGTATTGAAGAGGCCTACGAGCTTAACCAGAAGAAGGCTAACAGAATTGTCGGCGGCATGATGTGGATGCGTATGGGTGATAACAGAATCAATACCGCAATTGACATGTCCGGACTAGGACTGGATAAGCTTGAAGAGACAGATGAAGAATTTAAGATTGGATGTATGACATCACTAAGACAGTTAGAAAACCATAAGGGCTTTAATGAATATACCAATGGCTGTGCAAGGGAAGCACTAAGGCATATTGTTGGCGTACAGTTTAGAAATCTTGCGACAGTTGGTGGAAGTATATATGGAAGATATGGATTTTCTGATGTTCTTACATTATTAATTGGACTTGATTCATACGTTGAATTATATAAGGGAGGAATAGTTTCCCTAAAGGATTATGCAGCCCAAAGCTATGACAGGGATATTATTGTAAACATTATCGTTAAGAAAAAGCCAGTCAAGATGTTTTATGAGGCAGTAAGAATAACAGAAACAGACCTTCCGGTTCTTACCTGTGCCGCTGTAAGCTTTAGCGGTTTGGGTGAATATAATCTGTGCATAGGTGCAAGACCGGGAAGAGCTGTTGTTGTAGAAGATAAGGAAGGTATTCTTAAGGGCGGAGTAAATGATGAGACTATAGAGAGCTTCGCCAGATATGTAAGGGAAAATGTGTCAACAGAGAGTAATATGCGTGGAAGTGCTGAATACAGAAGCCATCTGGCAGAAGAGCTTACTAAGAGAGCATTAAGAGCTGTCAATAATTAATAATTAGTTATTGATTATTAATAGCTGCGGTATTATTTGTATAGAAATGTTAATGTATAGAAATGTTAATATATAGATTTGTTTATATATTGATTTGTTAGTGTATGGATTGGAGAATATATGTTAGTAGATATTAAGTTAAATGGAAAGTCAGTTAAGGCAGATGTTGCCTGCGATATGACTCTTTATGATTTCGTCAGGGAGCACGGCTGTTATAGTGTAAAATGTGGCTGTGAGACTTCTAACTGCGGACTGTGTACAGTATTTCTGAATGATAAACCAGTACTTTCATGTTCGGTTCTTGCTGTAAGAGCAGATAAATGCAGCGTTACAACGCTTGAGGGGTTACAGGAGGAGGCCGCAGAGTTCGTTACATTTATAGCTGACCAGGGGGCAGAGCAGTGTGGCTTCTGTAATCCGGGCTTTGTTATGAATGCTATTGCACTCTTTAGGGAGAAACCTTATCCGAATGAAGATGAGATTAAGGAATTCCTTTCGGGAAATCTTTGCAGATGTTCAGGTTATGAAGGTCAGTTAAGAGGAATTATGGATTACCTGAGAGAAAAGAAGGCTAAGGAAGCCAGTATGGAAAATAAAGAAAATATAGCAGAGGAGGTGAAGTAATGAAGTCAGTTAATAAAGCAATAAGAAAAAAGGATGCGATGGAGCTGCTTCTTGGAAAACCGGTATATACAGATGATATTGCACCAAAGGATTGTCTTGTTGTAAAGCTTCTGCGTTCACCACATGCCAACGCATATGTTAAGAGTATTAATACAGATATTGCAATGAAGGTACCTGGAATAGAGGCAATATATACATATAAGGATGTTGACCAGAATATGAAGCGTTTCACTTGTGCCGGACAGACGTATCCTGAGCCAAGTCCTTATGACAGGCTTATTCTTGATAAACATGTAAGATTCATAGGTGATCCGGTTGCGATTGTTGCGGGAGTGGATGAGCGCTGTGTTGATAAGGCAATGAAGCTTATTAAGGCAGAGTATGAGGTACTTGAGCCAGTGCTTGACTTTACAAAGGCAAAGGACAATGAAATACTTGTTCATCCGGAGGATAACTGGGAAGCCTTGTGTCCTGTCGGAGCGGATAATAAAAGAAATCTATGCGCACATGATGAGTGTGGTAATGGTGATATAGATAAGGTGCTTGAGAGCTGTGATATTGTAATTGACAGGACATATCATACAAAGGCCTGTCAGCAGAGCATGATGGAGACCTTCAGGACCTTCTGTACAATCGATACTTATGGAAGACTTCATATTGTAAGCTCTACACAGATAGTATTTCATTGCAGAAGAATCATATCACACGCACTTGGAATCTCTCCATCAAAGATACGTGTTACAAAGCCTAGAATAGGTGGCGGTTTTGGTGCAAAGCAGACCTCGGTTTCAGAAATATATCCGGCATTTGTTACCTGGAAGACTAAGAAGCCAGCTATGATTATATTCTCAAGGGAGGAGTCATTGTCAGCTTCATCTCCAAGACATGAGATGCAGATGCATGTAAGGCTTGGTGCAACTAAGGATGGTATCGTAAAAGGAATAGATTTATATACATTGTCTAACACAGGAGCTTATGGGGAGCATGGACCAACGACAGTAGGTCTTTCAGGACATAAGTCAATACCGTTATATGGAAAGGCAGAGGCATTCCGTTTTGTAAGTGATGTTGTATACACGAATGTTATGTCAGCAGGAGCGTACAGAGGTTATGGTGCCACTCAGGGGCTTTTTGCCGTTGAATCTGCTGTGAATGAGCTTGCAGACAAGCTTCATATGGATCCTTTTGAAATAAGATTTAAAAACATAGTTAAGGAGGGCGATGTAATGCCTGCTTACTATGGTCAGGTAAATACAAGCTGTGCGCTTGACAGATGCTTAGCAAAGGTTAAAGAGATGATTAAATGGGATGAGAAGTATCCTATGAGAAAGATCTCTGATACGAAGGCACGTTTTGTCGGAATGGGTATGGCTATGCAGGGCTCTGGTATATCAGGTGTGGATGTGGGAAGTGCCACACTTAAGCTTAATGATGAGGGCGTGTATACAATGAATATCGGTGCTGCTGATATGGGAACAGGCTGTGATAC
>CAKRKK010000227.1 GCA_934358235.1 uncultured Lachnospira sp. | reverse complement strand
GAATCAACTATGCTCTCTATTGATAAGATTAACAGCCTGACCTACGAAACCACCTTAACAAGATGTAAAGGCTGTACTAACAGTTGCCACCTTACCATTAATAAGTTCTCTGGCGGACGTTCATTTATTACTGGAAACAGATGTGAAAGAGGTCTTGGAAAAGAGCGTAATAAAGAAAAAGCACCTAACCTTTTTGACTATAAGTTCCACAGATTATTTGATTATGAACCTTTGTCTGCTGACCTTGCTGTAAGTGGGGTTGTTGGTATACCTCGTGTCCTTAATATGTACGAGAATTACCCATTCTGGTTTACCTTCTTTACAAAGCTTGGTTACAAGGTTGTTCTTTCGCCTCAGTCAACAAGAAAAATATATGAATTAGGTATAGAATCAATACCTTCTGAATCAGAATGTTATCCAGCTAAGCTGGCACACGGTCATATAAGCTGGCTTATTAAGAAGGGAGTTAAGTTTATCTTCTATCCTTGTATTCCTTATGAGCACAAGGAAATAGATGGTACTAATAACCATTACAACTGCCCTATTGTCACCTCCTACGCAGAAAATATCAAGAATAATGTTGAAGAACTTAAGTCTGAGAATATAGATTTCAGGAATCCATTCCTTTCTTTTGAAAACGAAGAAATTCTTGCCAAGAGATTAAACGAGGAATTTCCTGATATTCCAGCAGGTGAAATTAAAGCGGCTGTTTCTGATGCCTGGAAAGAGCTTATGCAGTCAAGAGAAGATATGCATAAGAAGGGTGAGGAGGTTATTAAGTACTTAAAGGATACAGGAAAACGTGGTATTGTCCTTGCAGGACGTCCTTATCATATTGATCCTGAGATTAATCACGGTATTCCTGAGCTTATCAATTCCTATGGTATAGCTGTATTAACAGAAGACAGTGTTGCACAGCTTGGCACAGTTGAACGTCCTCTTATTGTTATGGATCAGTGGATGTACCACTCAAGATTATATGCCGCAGCAAGCTTTGTTAAAACACAGGATAACCTTGACCTTATACAGCTCAATTCCTTTGGCTGTGGTCTTGACGCAGTAACTACTGATGCAGTCAACGATATATTAACCAAGTCCGGCAAAATATATACAGTATTAAAGATAGATGAGGTTAACAATCTTGGTGCTGCACGTATCAGGGTAAGATCACTTATTGCAGCCCTTAAGGTAAGAGATAAAAAGAACTACCAGCGTACTCTTGTTTCATCAGCATATAACCGTGTCGAATTCACACCTGAGATGCGTAAGAATTATACTATTCTGTGCCCTCAGATGTCACCAATTCACTTTGACCTGTTAGAGCCGGCACTTAATTCGTGTGGCTATAACTTTGAGGTACTTGATAATGATAACAAGTCATCAGTTGACATGGGACTTAAATATGTAAACAATGATGCCTGCTACCCTTCTCTTATGGTAGTTGGACAGATTATGAATGCTGTGCTTTCTGGTAAATATGACCTTTCCAAAACAGCTATTATTATCACACAGACTGGTGGTGGATGCCGTGCCTCTAACTATATCGGCTTTATAAGACGTGCCCTTGAGAAAGCCAATCTTGGCTACATACCTGTTATATCACTTAGTGCGCAGGGACTCGAAACCAATTCTGGTTTTAAGTATGACTTAAAAATGCTTAAAAAAGCTATGATGGCCATTGAATATGGTGATATATTTATGAATGTTGTATACAGAACAAGACCTTATGAAAAGGTTCCAGGTTCTGTTAATGCTCTTCACAAACATTGGAAAGAAATATGTATAAAACAGATTACTCAGGATAAAGTAAGGATGAAGGACTTTAACAATAATCTTCGTGCCATTGTTAAGGATTTTGATAACATAGAATTACTTGATATTAAAAAACCTAGAGTTGGCGTTGTTGGTGAGATTCTTGTAAAGTTTTTACCTGCCGCAAACAATTACCTTGTTGAGCTTCTTGAAGCTGAGGGTGCTGAAGCTGTTGTTCCTGATCTTATGGGCTTCCTTCTCTACTGTGCTGAGAATGCTAATTTTAAACATAAATATCTGGGAACCTCAAAGAAATCTGCATTTATTAATAACGCAGTCATAAAGCTTCTGGAATGGTTTAGAAAAGCTGGTAATGAAGCACTGGCAGAAAGCAGACGCTTCGATGCACCATCATCTATTAAAGACACCGCTGCTCTTGCTAAGGATCTTGTATCACTTGGTAATCAGACCGGCGAAGGTTGGCTGCTTACTGGTGAGATGATAGAGCTTATACATAATGGTGCCGGTAACATAGTATGTTGTCAGCCTTTTGCGTGTCTGCCTAACCATATTGTAGGAAAAGGTGTTATTAAGGAATTGCGTTCAGCCTTTCCTGAGGCAAACATAATTGCCGTTGACTATGATCCAGGTGCATCAGAGGTTAACCAGCTTAACAGAATAAAGCTTATGCTTGCAACTGCAAACAAGAATCTTAATAAGTCAGCTAACTAATAGCTTTTAGAAGATTTCATACGGATTTTGATATTAATTTTTATACAGTTTTTTAAATATTTTTTGACTTATGAAATAAATGATGTATAATAATAAAAGAATATTCGGAGGATAAGCATATGAACTTTTTATTATTTTTAGGACCTATTATAGGTATCGCAGTTTCAATATTTGCCGTTGTTGTTATCATTTCAGTTATCGGCGCAGTTGCTGGATCTGAAGAAGATTTTGATGAATAATTGCATAGCATATATTGATGACAATATCCCCCGGAGCTTTCAATATAGAAGCCTCCGGGGGATATTTTATTATAAATGTATTTAAACTGATACAATAATTACTATATGTTCTCTATCTGCCAGTCAATAGGTGTAATTCCATGGCTTTCAAGAAACTCATTACATCTGCTAAAATGCTTACATCCAAAGAAGCCTCTGTTAGCAGATAAAGGACTAGGATGTGCACACGTTAATATAAGGTGCTTAGGATTAGTAAGCATTGGAATCTTATTTTTTGCTGAATTACCCCATAGCATATACACAATAGGTCTGTCCTGGGCATTTACAGCATTGATAACAGCATCTGTAAACTGTTCCCAGCCTCTTCCCTTATGAGAAAAAGCCGCGTGTGCTCTTACTGTCAACACAGTATTAAGCATAAGCACCCCCTGGTCAGCCCACTTCTTCAGATATCCGTTATTAGGATAATAGCACCCCATATCTGACTGCAATTCCTTATATATATTCTGCAAAGACTTAGGTATTGGATTACCTGGTAAAACTGAAAAGCTAAGACCGTGTGCCTGATTAACTTCATGATATGGATCCTGTCCAAGTATGAGCACCTTTACATC
>CAKRKK010000226.1 GCA_934358235.1 uncultured Lachnospira sp. | reverse complement strand
CTATCAGATATATTATAATTGCGGCAATACCCATAATTCCATATGTCATTAATATCTCTATCGTTTTCTGCCTAAGCTGAATTTTTTCATCAGCATAAGATGTGAACACAAATCCTGCCGAACCAAGATATGATGTAACAACATTGTCGGTTGCCGAAAAAGAAGAACCAAGATTATATTTTATACTAATCTGATTAGGCTGCATTTTAAGTGTCACATAATCAGGCAGTTCATCAAGACACAAATATTTCTTAGTAAGCTCATTCTGACTGTCCAATGCATTCTGTAAAAGCTGTGTTGAACCGATTATCGTATACTGTCCAAATTCAGGTACAATATGCTTGAATTTTTCTTTTATATCATCAGTTAATTTTACAACTTTAACTACTTTACTTGTAGCTGCCGGTGCCAGATATTTGTAATAAGCATATTGACGCTGCCACCACTCATAATACACAATAGTTCCAAGACAACCTGATTCCCGTGTGAGTAATTCTTTCTTGCTTGCAACGCCAGCCTTGTACGCATCATATAATTTCAATGCTCCGGAATATATGCTTATTCCCTTACTATTGCGATTCTCAATATATGCATCAAGAATATCTGTGGCATCTTTGTCTGCTATATTATCAACTATATAATTTAATATTTCATTACCATAAATATTGCTATTATAACTTTCTGTCAGATTATCTAACAGCTTATCATATGCTCCGGCGTACCCGTTTTTATATACCTTCCTGTTTACTGAATATTCTGAATTTGTTTCATAATTATGGAGATTAAGTGTAACACCATCTATCATACTATCATCATAATCCCCTTTATTATTGACATCCAGAAATAATATAACCTGTGAACCATCTTTAAAAGAATCATAAACCAGATTTCCATCCGCATAAACGTTGAGCATTTTATATATATCATTATTTGGTTCCACATATTCAGCTGCAAATACATAATTCTTAATTGTATTACTTGATGTGCTTGGCATTGCAGATTGCATGCCATCAGCTATATTGTCATATTCCATGCCGCTCCATGTAAATGTTCTTGCATTTTCGTAATATCCATAAGATATATTTCCGACACCATCAATACCCTTGAGGTTATCAATCATGTCTTCATTCACATTTTTATATATATAGCTGCTTCCATATTTCGTATTCTCATATCCAAACCCTGATATGAAAATATCCGTAAATGGCTTATATTCGTCAATTTCATGTAACGATACATATTTATAAAAATTCTCACTTGCATAGTCATCATACTGATGACCGTAACGAATTATACATGGAGTATCAATACTATCTGTAACAACACCAATAACATCCGCATTAGTTGATTTATTGAGGTATTTCCTGTATGCAGTAACACAATTAATCACACACACAGTAGTAATAACAGCCATTGCTAAAGAAAACATTCTCACAAGAATATTCTGAAATTTTCCATCCATTCTCCTGAGTCTTTTTGCAGTAACCTTAACAAATGTTTTTTCATTTATAACCGCTTTAATATTACATGTCCGATTATTACAATCCAGATTTTTTTCCCTGCCTGTTATCACTACAGATAAAAAACTGATTACAATAGCAGCCATAAGAGTGAGAATTATTCGTACCAGTGTATATTGTCCAATTGAAAAGAATTCGATACCCTTAGCATATTTTATTACAACCTGTATGGCATAACCAATTCCGTAAGCAATACATGAGCCAATAACAGCTGATATGAGCAGTATAAAAGCATTTTCTGTCACAGTCATAAAAATTATCTGGCTTTTATCAGCTCCAAGATATTTTTGAATAAATCGGATATTTTTTCTTGACTTATTATACAATGTAATCTGATATGATATTACTGTAATGCCAATAAACATAATAAATATATAAATATAATTATTAATTTTGACATACCCAAAAGGCTTATAATCATACACATTACTGTTATATGTAAGATTAAACTTAAGACCCGATTCCTGCCTTAAATTCTCAATAATATTGCTATAATCCTGTTCATCTATATAACTCTGTAATGAATATGCATATATGTATATTATGTCAGTTGCAATAGAACCTGCTTCATTTTCTGTAACAATAATTCCGGGCAGTTCTTTACCATCATTCCATACATTAGTATAACTATTCATAATTCCGCACAGTGTATACTCTTTATCATTTATCGTTATACGCTCTCCAACATCTGTGCCCTGTCCAAGCTTGATAAGTGAATTCCTGTCTATTGCAGTTTCGTTGTCATTCTCTGGCAGTCTGCCTTTTTCAAGTCTTATATTACCCATTCTCATAAAACCATCAGACATCGTACCTATCTTAATAGCGGATGAACTGGTTGCATCATTTACACTTGCGGTTGTTTTTGCTGTATATACATTTCCAATATAAGGATGATTCTTTATACTGTTATTTTCCTCGGACTGCTGAGCCCTGTATATTATAAACCAATCACCAAAATGTTTTTTATTACTGGCAGTCTGCCAGCTTTTCATATTTTCCTGCAACAGCAGTACTCCTGTAACAAATGTAAAGGCAAGCACTATTAATGCCATAGACCTTAAAACACTTTTAAACCGCCTGCGAAGTCCCTTAAATGTCAATGCAATAAGCTCACTGTTCATACACTGACACCTCCTATTACACTTCCATCTGTGATTGTAAGTATGCGGTCTGCATATTCTGCCATCTGCCTGTCATGTGTAACCATAACAATAGTCTGCTGATACTTAGACGCTGCCAGAGTAAGCATTTTAGCAACTGTTTCTGCACTCGCAGCATCAAGGTTTCCTGTCGGTTCATCAGCAAATATAACCTGCGGATGCGTAATCAATGCCCTTGCGATTGCAACTCTCTGCTGCTCGCCACCTGACATCTGTGCCGGAAACTTATTTTTACAATATTCTATGCTAAGTGACTCCATTAGTTCAGTAACTTCATCCTCGTCAGCCTCTTCCCCGTCAAGAATCAAAGGAAGTATTATATTCTCATATGCCGTATATTCAGGAATCAGCTTATAATCCTGATATATAAATCCAATACATGTCCGTCTGAATTTTGCCAGTTCCGAATTCTTAAGATTATCAATTTCTTTACCTGCTATGTACACTTTTCCTTCGTCTGGCTTATCCATAGTTCCAAGAATCCTTAATAGTGTTGACTTGCCTGAACCACTCTTTCCAACAATCGCGGTAAATTCTCCTTTTCTCACCTCAATATCACACCGATTCAACGCATTAATTTTCACCTGTCCTGCTGTGTAAGTTTTAGATATACCTTTTGCGCTTAATATTATGTCCATATGCATCCCCCTCTCATCCCT
>CAKRKK010000225.1 GCA_934358235.1 uncultured Lachnospira sp. | reverse complement strand
GCTTTGCTGCATTGACAGCACTTTCAACATCAACAGATCCAAAGAGAGCTTCTATTCCTTTTGATAAGGAAAGAAATGGCTTTGTTATGGGTGAAGGAGCAGGTGTAGTTGTGCTTGAAGAGCTTGAGCATGCTTTAAAGAGAGGTGCACATATATATGCAGAGATTACTGGATATGGATGTTCTTCTGATGCTTACCATATTACATCACCTATGGAGGATGGAAGTGGTGCAGCATATGCTATGACAAGTGCTATGAAGGAAGCAGGAGTAAAGCCAGAGAATATCGACTATATAAATGCACATGGAACCAGTACACATCACAATGATCTTTTTGAAACAAGAGCAATCAGGCTGGCACTTGGTGAGGCAGCAGACAGCGTTCCTATAAGCTCAACCAAATCTATGGTAGGACATCTTCTTGGCGCTGCAGGAGCAGTTGAGTTCATAACCTGTGTCAAGTCGATACAGGACGGCTATATACATCCTAATGTAGGACTTCGTGAAACAGAAGAAGAAATGAATCTTAATTATGTTAAGGACAATGGTATTAACAAAGAGGTTGATGTAGTAATGACGAATTCTCTTGGCTTTGGTGGACATAATGCTACTCTTATTGTAAGAAAGTATGCATGAAACAATAAGCATAAAACAATAAGCATAAAGCATTAAGAAGAATTATAAGCTGTGGCACGCTGGATACCAGAAAAGAATAAAAGGTCATGCAAGGAAACGGAGATTATATATGGAATTAGAAAATGTAATTAAACTTATTAATGCTGTATCAGAATCTTCACTTACGAGCTTTAGTATGGAGGATGGTGATACAAAGCTTTCATTAGGTGTTGACAGAAATGACAGAGCTGTTGTTAATAATTCTGTAGATACAACTGATACAGAGAATAATAATGAAGTGTGTGGATTGAATAAATCAGACATGAAAACTACTGTAAAACACACACAGGATGGTACACATAATAAAAGCACAGATACTAAGGAAACTGAAGAAATAGAGGATAATGCGCTTACTATAAGTTCTCCTCTTGTGGGAATCTTTTATAGTGCGGCAGGACCTGACGATGCGGCTTTCGTTTCTGTTGGAGATAAGGTTAAGAAGGGGCAGGTAGTCGGAATAGTTGAGGCTATGAAGCTTATGAATGAGATTGAAAGTGATTATGATGGAGTAGTTACAGATATTCTTGTTGATAATGAACAGGTGGTTGAATACGGGCAGCCTATGTTTGTTATAAAACCAGTATGATGGCCTTATGACTAAAGACTGTTGATAATGTTATATAAGTGGAATTTAATTGTTTATAATTGTTTTATATAAGGAGTCAGGTATGCTTACAACGAAAGAAATAATGGATATTATTCCACACAGACATCCATTTCTGCTTGTGGATACAATAGAAGAACTAGAACCAGGTGTAAGGGCGACAGGCTATAAGTGTGTTACCTATGATGAACCATATTTTGCTGGACATTTTCCGGCTGAACCTGTTATGCCGGGAGTTCTTCAGATAGAGGCTTGTGCACAGGTTGGCGCAGCAGCAATTCTATCACTAGAGGAAAACAAAGGAAAAACAGCATACTTCGGTGCAGTTAACAATGCAAGATTTAAAAGAAAGGTTGTACCGGGTGATAAGCTTAAGCTGGAATGTGAGATTATAAGAAGAAAAGGTCCGGTTGGTGTTGGAAAAGCAGTAGCAACAGTTGATGGAGAGATTGCACTTACAGCAGAGCTTACTTTTATGATTGGCTAAGGTAATGATAAATAAGTGACGGAAATATAAAGAAGCATAGGTTAACCGGGCTTGAAAAAATAGTGTGAGGAGATGAGGTTGTGTTTAATAAGATATTGATAGCAAACAGAGGTGAAATAGCTGTTAGAATAATCAGAGCCTGCAGGGAAATGGGAATACAGACAGTTGCGGTATATTCTGAGGCTGACAAGGATGCACTTCATACACAGCTTGCTGATGAGAGTGTATGCATAGGAAAGGCAGCAGCTAAGGATAGTTATCTTAATATGGAAAGAATATTGAGCGCGACTGTGGCTACACACGCAGATGCTATTCATCCCGGCTTTGGGTTTCTGTCTGAAAACAGTAAGTTTGCAGCATTATGTGAAAAATGTAATATAGCATTTATTGGTCCTGATTCGGATATCATAGAAAAAACAGGTAACAAGCAGGAGGCAAGAAATACCATGATAGCGGCTGGGATTCCTGTCATACCGGGAACTAAGGAGCCGGTTATGGATGCAAAAAGAGGAATGGAGCTTGCAGAAAGCATAGGCTATCCTGTTATGATTAAGGCTGCACTTGGCGGCGGTGGCAAGGGCATGCGTGTTGTGCATACAGAGGCTGACTTTAAAAGAGAATTCGATAATGCACAGCGAGAGGCTGTCAATGGCTTTGCGGATGGTACTATGTATATAGAAAAGTATATTGAAAAGCCAAGACATATAGAATTCCAGATACTTGCAGATAAGTATGGCAATGTGATACATCTTGGGGAGAGGGACTGCTCGATACAAAGAAACCATCAGAAGCTTGTTGAGGAATCACCATCTCCTGCACTTAATGATGAATTAAGAAGCAGAATGGGAGCAACCGCAGCAGCCGTAGCGAAGGCTGTTAACTATGAAAATGCAGGAACTGTTGAGTTCCTTCTTGATAAAAACGACAAATATTACTTTATGGAAGTAAATACGCGTATTCAGGTCGAGCATGGCATAACGGAGCTTGTAACAGGCATTGATCTTATTAAAGAGCAGATAAAGATAGCGGCAGGTGAACCACTTTCCATAAAACAGGAGGATGTGAAGATACTGCAGTCGGCTATGGAAATAAGAATTAATGCTGAGAATCCAGCAAAGAACTTTGCACCAGCTCCGGGTGTGATTAAGAATATCCATATACCTGGTGGCAATGGTGTCAGAATAGATACAGCCGTTTATAGTGGATATGCGATACCGCCATATTATGATTCTATGATAATGAAGGTTATGACATATGCGAAGGACAGGAGTACATGCATTGATAAGATGAGAAGTGCACTTGGTGAGATTATTATAGAGGGGGTAACCACCAACACAGACTTCATGTACGATATATGCCAGAATGAAAGCTTTATAAAGGGCGATATCAGTACAGATTTCATACCAGAGGAGTACCCACAGGTATGCAGGTAATATAGTTATGCTGTTGTAAGGCACAGGTAATGTGTCTGATAATATGCAGGGAAATGAGGATTAATATGCAGATAAGAGGTTTATTTAAGAAAAATATTCATAAAAATAAAACCAATAGTTCCGATGGAAGCAATATAAATGTTCCTGATGGATTATATACGAAATGTCCGATT
>CAKRKK010000224.1 GCA_934358235.1 uncultured Lachnospira sp. | reverse complement strand
ATTACACTCTGTATACCCAGTTATCCTTTCTTGGCTGGCACTGTGGCTCCTCTCCATCTGCATATCCAAGTATACAATGTCCGATTCCTTCATAATCACCTTCTATACCAAGTGATTTAAGTATCTCTTTACCCTCTGCACTTTCAAACTCTTCCTTAGCTCTATGTATCCAGCAGCTATCTACGCCAAGCGCATGTGCTTCAAGCATAAGATTACCCATAACTAAGGAACCATCATATACATATGTAGGCATACTCTTATCAGCCAGAACAACAAGTACAACCGGTGCACCATAGAAGGGATCAAAGTCTTCTGGTTTTCCCATAAATGCGGCATTCATCCTGGAAAGCTTATCTCTAAGCTGCTTATCAGTAACAGCGAGTATAATAGGCGACTGCCTGTTCATGCCTGTAGCTGCATAAGTTCCAGCCTCAACTATCTTATCTACTACATCTGCAGCAACCATGTCACTTTTATACTTTCTTACGCTTCTTCTTGTCTTAATTATTTCCAATATATCACTCATAGCAAACTTCCTTTCCTTATCTTCTATTATAATTTCTTCATAATTATACACCATCATTCACATATCTGTTATAAATATTTAGAAATTCAATTGCTTTTAATTTAATGGTATAGAAGGCATAAGTTTAAGAGGTTATTATCCTGTTATATGTAACATTCCTATAAGCACCACCGCTGTAAGACCATAATATGTAACAACTGCAACCAGGTCATTGATAGTTGTTATAAGTGGTCCTGAAGCTACTGCAGGATCTATCTTTATCTTATGGAAAAACATAGGTGTAAGCACTCCTATGAGGCTGGATATGAGCATAGCCAGCAGCAATGATACTCCGACACAGCCTGATATAGCGAATGCGTAGTGCCATGGCTTGCCCTTTACAACCATAATATATATGCCAAGCAATACGAATGCCATAGAGCCTAACAGCAGGCCATTAGCAAAGCCTATACGCATTTCCTTTAAGACGAACTCAAACTTCTGTTTTGCTGATATATTTTCATCCATAAGTACTCTGATTGTAACAGCCAGTGACTGTGTTCCGACATTACCTGCCATATCAAGTATAAGTGACTGGAAGCATACTATAATTGCAAGCTGTGCTACTACATTTTCAAATATACCTACTACTGAGGATACTCCCATACCTAAGAATAACAGCAATATAAGCCATGGAAGTCTTTTCTTCATGCTCTCAAAAAGTCCTTCTGTAAGGTCATTCTCTTCTGTCAGACCAGCAAGCTTTGCATAGTCATCGCTCATCTCCTCATCTACTGCTTCTACAATATCTGAAGATGTAATAACACCTATTATTTCCTTATTCTCATTTAATACCGGGATTGAATCCTCACTGTAATCCTTTAAAGCTTCTATACATTCACTCATCTTTTCGTGAGCATATACATATGGATAAGATGTACTTATTATATCTTCGAGCTTCTGATACTCTCTTGCAACAATAAGATCCTTCAAATCTATTGCTCCATAATATATATTATTGTCATCAACCACATATATTGTATTTACGTTATCATTCTCTTCTGCCTGCGATACAAGCTCCTTCATCGCGCCCTTTATAGTCTGTCTGTTGCTTATACATATAAAGTTGGTAGTCATCTTGCTACCAATCTCATCATCATCATATGAATAAATCAGACATACATCTTCCTTAGCATCCTTCTCCATATGAGCTATAAGGGCGTGTCTTTCTTCCTCAGACACATTATCAAGAATATCTACGGCATCATCTGCATCCATCTTTTCCAGAACATCTGCAGCCTCATCAATAGATAATTCTTCTATATATTCCGGTGTATCTTCCAGATATGAAAACACCTCTGCGGTCCACTCAACACCCAGAATATTATACAGACGTATTCTTGTTTCCTTATCAAGCAGCTTAACTGCATCAGCTATATCATTCTCATGATACTTTGATAACTTCTTACGGATTACCTCATCAGATCTGTTACTTTTAAGGATTCTTACTATATCTTTACTATAATCCTTATGAATAACTACATTAGATAGAATCTTATTCATCATTATTCTCCTTTCACTATAAAAATGTCAGGGTAACAATGACTAAGATTAGAAAACAGGCGACTTTAACAGACTATTGCACACGTCCCCTTTAGAAACGCAGACAATAGCTTTGTCGGCTTATAATCTATGTCATTGCTTCCTATTCGAGGACTATCATGCCCGTCCATTATCGTCACCTCACTTTTTACTTTTATATAAGCTTTTACAATACTTATTCAACTTTTTTATTTTATAATCTGGTCATTTATATGTCAACTTAAATAAATGTAAAATCAGCTTTCAGCAAAATCAGCTTTATGATGCCTTGATAACAAAAAGAGATGGCAGCCTTCTGGCCACCATCCCGCATTATCGGCAATATCTGCCTTTATATTAATTTACCTTTTTCTTCTGTTCTGCAACATATATTGCTGCTAAACCAGATATAACCATAAGGAATAACCATGCAAGTACTGCCATATGTAATGTATCCGCTGTATCAGCGCTTCCATTATCAGAAGCAGCTTCACCTGAGGTATCATTGCTATTATCTGTTGTTGGATTATCAACTCCTGCTGCTGGCTTGTCAGCTCCTGTTGTTGGATTATCAACTCCTGTTGTTGGCTTGTCAGCTCCTGCTGGCTTTGTGTCATCCTTGTATACAATAGCATATGTAGAGAAACCATCTGTTTCAAATGTAATAGTATTATCTGATTCATTATAGTGTGCAGCTATACTTCTATCTGCTTTTCCATCATGAATTCTTATTATACTATATATTCTCTGCTTAGAAGTATCCTTATTAACAAGCTTCTCTGGCACTTCAATCTTAAATGTTATTGCCTTTTTAAGATTATGAACAGAGGTTGTCTTGCCGTTCATTGTCTTAAATACATTAATGTCAAGAATTACACCAATATTCTCTTCTGCCTTTAACTGATTGCTTATTAATGTCTTATGAGCTTCACTTACTGTTTCATCAGCATTACTAACATCAACAGAAACTTCAACCTTAGCACCTGCCTTAACAGCTTCAAGTTCTTCTGCATCAAGCACACTCTCAAGTATTTCATCCTTAGATGATGATATTGCTGTATCAGGAACATTATCCTTCTTTACTACCTCAACATTGGCATTATCCTTGATATCACCCTTGTTGTCATCATCCTTTACTGTATCGTCCTTTACTGTATCATCCTTACCAGTATCCGGCTTACTTTCCTCAAGCTTAGGTATAACTGTAATATCCTTCTTATCTCCACATACTGTACAATGATGTGACTTACTTCCTTCTTCAGTAGTTGTTGCTTCCTTATCTACTGTCCATTCCTCACTATAGCTATGACCAAGAGCCTTGATATCTTCTTTCTTAGTTTCTC
>CAKRKK010000223.1 GCA_934358235.1 uncultured Lachnospira sp. | reverse complement strand
CTTTATTCAATCATAAAAAGAACAAGGATTATAATATCACGAGTGTTAATTCTATCATAGATTTATTCAGTTTACAAGTCTTTATTTTCTTTTTTTTGTATTTTTTTTGTATTTTTTTCAACCAGAGATCGTTTCAGAATAATCTCATGTGAGCATCCACAACACCTAAGCTTAATATCTGCGCCCGTTTTGACAACCAGCCATTCATCACTCCCACAAGGATGCTTTTTCTTCATTTTTATTATATCACCTGCAGCCAGTTGAATCATTAAAGCTCTCCTTTACTCATCGCAACACTATTCTCTTATAATAACTCCAAGTATATTACAGCCAGCATCCTCCAGCTTTTTAACCTGATTGTTTGTATCCTCTATATTGTAATTCTCTTCATCTCTGATTATAACTACTGAATCACAATAACGTGCAAGCATCCCATCTTCATCTGAATCCACAACTATATAATCATAATCCTGTATATAATGTTCTATAAGCTTACTAAAGACTTCCCTTTCATCCTCAGTAACAACGCCATCCTCATTTATTCCTGTGAAAATAATATCTATTTCCTTATGATTAGTCACACACACCAGTTCATAATTATCTTTTGGATTCTTAAGATAATCCATAACACCCCTGGCATTCTTTCCAAGCTTATATTTGCCAAGGAATACATCACTCTTTATGTCTCCATCTACAAAAAGTACTCTGTTGCCTAACTCCATAATGCTATATGCTGCCCTGAAGGTATCCACCTTTCCACCTATGAATGCAACCGATTTTTTCTTAGGCAGATTCGTGGTTATATCTTGTGCAATATATTGAAAACTATCCTTTGAATCTTCGCTGACATTTACCAGCTTATCTATATTAACGCTGTACATAAGCATCCACCTCAATTCTATCTTTTTATTGTACCTATAACACGATAATTCTTCACAACAGCTTCCTGTGTCTGTATTTCAGATACTCCTGATGACAATACCTGTTCAGCTTCCCTTAACACCTTTTCAACTGGTTCCTCATCATCAACAGCCGCCGCTGCCTGATCCTCCATCTCTTCTATATTCTTCAATTCTTCATCAGATAACTTATCAACAACACTTATATCACCAGAAGCCATATCCTCATCCTTAAGGCTGTCCTCTGATACACCTGCATCAGCTTGTAAGCTTTCATTAATTACAGCCTCTTCGCCTGTGCCCTCTGTGAATTCCTTATCCTCAGATATATCCTCATCCGTTATAACTGCCTCAGAATATGTAGCTTCAGAATATGTATCCTTAGAAGTTGTGTCATCTGAAGTTGTATCCTTAGAAGCTGTGTCATCTAAAGTTGTATCCTTAGAAGCTGTGTCCTTAGAAGCTGTATCCTCTGATAATACCTTCGCCTGAACTTCAGCCTCATTTTCAGATTCATTTTCTTTTGGCTGCTTCATATCCTCTGTTTCATTATCAGTCATATTAACACTATCAGAATCATCATCGCTATTTACTTCTGCATAATGGTCTTCTGATTTCCTTATATGTCTTCTTCTGCCTGTACCATTTTCCTGCTTGTTGTCATTATCATCGTTAAAATAATCGCTGACCTCATGCTCTAACTTTTCGAGAATATCTTCCTCTTCTTCTACTGTATCAGCAATGTTTCTTAAGCCCTGTATTCCACTCTGAGCTTTTGCCTGTATATGCTCTTTTTTATCACTTATCTGGCTGTCATATACAGCATGCTCTGCCTTGTCCTTAGCTGCTTCTATAAGCTGTGGCCTATCATCTATATAATCCACATGCCCAAAGCGTCTTTCATACTCATATTCGTGATTAAAGTCAGCCTCCTTAGACTTGAATGCGCTAATAAAAAGGCATACAACTATCTCAATAAAAGCACAGATAGCACTTGCAGCTCCGGCTATGATTAATGTTTTCTTATACAAATCAGGTTTAAAGGCTACTCCGCTTGAGGTACCATCTGATAATATCTGAATAGACTTTACAGGAATAATAGAGGTTGTCTTTATTGCTGTTGAAGCAACTGCATCTACATACTTCTTCGCTGTATTCTGATCCGGATTCGTACACTTGATTTCTACTATATTGCTATTCGCTGGCGACGTAATCGTAAGATACTGTGCAATATCCTCTGATGTACCTGCTATTCTTTGCGCCGCTGATATTACAACATTACTCTTGAATATTATCGTAAAATCTTCTTTAAGCCCACCATTGCTTGCTCTTATGGAAGCCTCATTTTCTTCTCCTGGAACAACATACAACTGCGTTGTTGATTCATACATTGGAGTAATCTTTTTATTCTCGTACACATAGCCTGCTGCTCCACTTACAATAGCAACAAGAATTAATATCAATACACATCTAGAAAATCTTTTCATATATTATTCTCCTTCTTCCGGGTAAAAGTACCATCTTATGGCCGTAATAATTCCATTATTGTCTATATCAAACGCAATCTGGGCAAAATCATCATCAACTGTTGCAACACCTGACTTATAATCTGGCGAAAAATATGTAAATTCTATAATATAGCTCTCCGCACTCTCATCGCTGTCATAGCCATTAAAATTAATCAAACCATAAGCTATAGCGTCCTTAGTATTCACCTTATCAAGATCATCCATAGTAAAATCACCATAAAGATACTTGCCAAGAACAGCCGTTCCATCTGCCGTCTTACAATATCTGTTCTTATAATCAGTATCTCTGTAATAAACACTAAGTATCGAATCCACCGACATTCCGACCTTTAAGCCCCTTGCAAATGTATCCTTATCGCTGATTGAGGCTGCTGCTGTGAGCCTATAGGTTCCTGATTGATTCTTACCAGCAGTTCTTCCATTATCATCGAACTTTACAAATATTAATGTAAGGTCATTATAAGAACATACCTTTTCTACATATAAAGCATCCGCATTACTTTCCTTTTCTGTTGATTCATACTCTGATACCGGCGTTCCGTATATATTCTTAACATCACTTTCCTTCATCATATATTTAAGTGAATTAACCGTTAAATCTGAATACTTGAACTTTTCTGACTTACTGGCCTCAACTGTCGGATACTCCTGATAAATTGTAATATCCTCTGAATTATCAGTTATTACAGCTTCAACATGTCCTTTGCACGAGGACAATCCAAATAATACAGCTATACTTAATACAATCCCTGCGCTTTGCTTAAATGCACTGAGCTTCTTCATCATATTCCCCTTCTGCCATCTTTCCTTTTAACTATTTTATACTTAGGGACAGTATAACATATTTGTTGGTTTTATAAAACATAAATATTATTTTTGTCATTTGAACACATAAAAAAAGTCATCCCACAATGTGAGATGACCTAGAGGCGACAACCAGATTCGAACTGGTGATCAGGGTGTTGCAGACCCACGCCTTACCACTTGGCTATGTCGCCATA
>CAKRKK010000222.1 GCA_934358235.1 uncultured Lachnospira sp. | reverse complement strand
TTTTTTTAATAATATAATTTACAAATGTCAATACCCTGACACTCAGATTATGCATTACAGTCATCCTGATATACCTGTGGCTGTCATTCTAACTTCTATGCCAGTTGTATGAATTCTATTGCCTGTGTGAAATCCTCAATAAGATCTTCTATATCTTCTATTCCAACACTTATTCTTACCAGATCATCATATACTCCGGCAATCTTCTTTTCTTCATCTGTACTATGGGCGCTTATAGTAGAACCCGGATGAATTACAAGTGTCTTGGTATCTCCTATATTAGATACATTAAGCGGCAGCTTTAACGCATTTATAAGCTTAAATGCATTTTCCTTGCTTCCAGCTCTTATGGTAATTATTCCACCATAACCATTATGAAGCTCCTTATCAGCTATATCATGGAATTCACTGCTTTTAAGGCCGGGATAATTAACACCTAAAAAGCTATAATTCGTATCAAGATATTCTGCAAGTCTTAATGCATTATAGGTTATTCTTTCCATACGAAGTCCAAGTGTTTCAATACCAAGTATGTTATAGAATGCATTCTGTGGAGACAGACAGGCACCTGTATTTCTATATATCCCGTTTCTTAACTTCGCTGTGTAAGCGAAAGGTCCGAATCTGGCATATTCCTTCATACCAGGATATTTTACCCCATCCCACTTAAAATTACCAGAATCAGTTATTACACCGCTTATAGAATTACTGTTGCCATTAACGTATTTCGAAGTCGAGTTAACAACAATGTCTGCTCCATATTCTATCGGTTTTATAAGATATGCTGTTGCAACTGTATTATCAACAATAAGCGGCACACCAGCCTTATGCGCTGCATCTGAAAGCAGCCTGATATCCGTAACATCAAGTCTTGGATTACCTATAGTTTCTGCGAAATATAATCTTGTATTATCATTAGTAGCAGCCTCAAACTGTTCTATATTGTTATTCTCAACGTAATGCGTCTTAATCCCAAAAGCCTCAAGATCCTTGAACAAATCTATGCTGCCACCATAAAGACTGGCACTACAGACTATCTCATCGCCACTTCTTAATATATTAGTAAATGCATTCGTTATAGCAGCCATTCCTGATGCACACGATACACTTGCTATTCCTCCCTCAAGTGCAGTCATTCTTTTCTCAAATGCATCAACTGTCGGATTACTTATTCTGCTATATGAAAAGCCTGGTGCTTTATTATTAAATATCTTCTCCAGAGTTTCCGCACTTGCATGCTCAAAAGCGCTTGACTGGTAAACAGGTGTCTGTGTTGCTCCTGTCTTCTTATCTCCTCTGAAATCTCCGTGAAGCAATGCTGTATTAAATCTCATATCTTCATCTCCAATCGCATAAACTATTAACCTACTTGTTTAATATGGATTAGATTGTAAGCCTTATGGAAACATTTGTCAATACCTATTTCATATTATTTTGGTATGTAAATGTGTTTAATTGCCAATTGATTAAATATGTATCCTATGATAATCTGTTTATATAAGATTATTTAACTTAAAGAGGTTTTCGATGATACATCCAACTACTAACACAAAACATAAAAACAACTCTAATAAACGTCAGCTTTATACACTTATAATTCTTGCAGCTATGCTTGTTGCAGCTTCTTTTTTTAGTATAATGCTTGGAAGCGTATGGCTTAACCCATTAGATATCATAAGGTGCCTATCTGGAAACGATAAGTCCTCCGTTACATATATTCTTATTATGAATATAAGAATCCCTAGAATGTTTGGAGCAATAATTGCAGGAATGGGCTTATCTGTGGCAGGAGTTATTCTACAGAGTGTAATGAATAATGCTCTTGCAAGTCCTAATACAATCGGCGTGAATTCAGGTGCCGGATTTTTTGTTATGTTATCTATGCTTATGTTCCCGCATTCTGTATATGCAGGTTCTTTTGCAGCCTTTGCCGGTGCACTTCTTACCACCCTTTGTATATACGCTCTTGCATACTTTGCAGACAGCTCACGAACAACTATTGTTCTTGCTGGCATTACGGTATCCTCTTTTCTTAATGCAGGAATTAATACTATTAAGCTTATAAATGCAGATATATCAATTAATCTCACATCATTTCTTATGGGTTCTTTTACAGGGCTGACTATGAATAAAATACTATTTCCGTGTATTGGCGTTATTATAGCTGTTATTATCACCTTATTTTTTGCAAGGCCTCTTAACATTCTTTCACTTGGCGATGACTATGCCCGTTCTATCGGACTGAATGTTAATCTTACGCGTTTCATTCTTCTGACACTTTCAAGTATTATGGCCGGTTTTATAGTCAGCTACGCAGGTCTGTTAAGCTTTATCGGACTAATTGTTCCACACATATGCCGTAACATCTCTGGCAGTGATGCAAGGCTGCTGCTTCCAACAAGTGCAATGCTTGGTTCAGTCTTTGTACTTATATGTGATATAACCGGTCGTTTAATAGCAGCACCCTTCGAGCTTCCAGCCGGCATAATCATGGCTTTTATAGGTGGTCCGTTCTTTATGTATCTGCTGCTTAAGAAAAAAGGAGGAAGAAGAGTTAATGCTTAGTTACAGACATATAGATGTATCAGTATCTGGTACAAGCATATTAAAGGATATTAATATTGATTTTAAGGAAAATGAAATTACAACCATCATAGGACCTAACGGATGTGGAAAGACAACGCTTCTTTCCTGTCTTAATTCTGCTGCAAAGGTGACCTCTGGCAGCATAACTATAGATAATGAAGAGTTTCTTAAGCTTCCCTTAAAGGAACGTGCTAAAAAAATTGCATTCCTGCCACAACTTCGTACCGTAATACCCGTACTTCCTGTACGGACTCTTGTAGAGCATGGCCGTTTTCCATATCTTGGTTTTACCAGAAGAAAAAGTGATAAGGATATAGCTATTGTTAACCAGAGCATGGAATTCACACACGTAACCCCTTATTCTGACAGCAATGCTGATACGTTATCGGGTGGAATAAGACAGCGTGTATTCTTTTCTATGATACTGGCACAAGACAGTCAGATAATCGTTATGGATGAACCGGTGACTTATCTTGACCTTGAAGGAAAAAGGAACTTTTTTGATATGGTTAAAAGACTTAAAGAACAAGGAAAGACTATCATTCTTGTACTCCACGATCTTTCTGACGCCATCAGAATATCAGACAGACTTGTTATTATGAACGATAGAAAAATAATAGCGAGTGGAACCTGTAAGGAATGTCTTGATAAACATATTATTGAAGATATATTCCACACAACTTATAAGAAATTCTCTGATGCTGATGGTGATTATTATATATTCTTATAAGCATTACCGCATAAGTACTAAAAAAGCACCTATCAATCTGATAGATGCTTTTACTTAGTGCAGTCGGCGGGACTTGAACCCGCACCCAAGCAATATGGACTAGATCCTTAGTCTAGCGCGTATGCCAATTC
>CAKRKK010000221.1 GCA_934358235.1 uncultured Lachnospira sp. | reverse complement strand
GGTACAGAGGAGGAAAAGCAGGCTAAGAAGCAGGTTTGTGATACATGGATAAGTAATTACTGTAGATATATTTTTTATAATGGAGATAATGCTTATTATGAAGGCTGGACTGAATACAGAAACCGTACTGCTGATGGAAAGTATACAGACTGGAAGGCATACAGCTATGTGGATGGAAGTAAAACCTCTGCTGATATTAAGGCGGGAGCCCAGTTAAGATTTAAGTTTAAGAATCCAGTAACTGGAAAGATAGAATATTTTGATACATATAATAAAGAGCTGGTTGATGGTAATGGTAATGTTATAAATAATAGCGATAATATACTCGCTTACACACTTTTTGGAAGTAAAGACTATTCAGATACACCATCAGATTATTATATGAGTGATAAGCTTCGTGTAGTAACGGTTACACCTTCTGAGCTGAATGCAGATAAAAGTTTAGTGGAGGAAGCAGATGCAATCGTACTTTCTTCGGGTGAAAAGGTTAACTATATAGCTGCCAATACATATAAAACTATGTATGATTATGCACAAAAGAGTAATAATAAGACGCTGATGGATAAATATAAGCCTGCAGCAGGAGTGACAGATAAAAGCTGGGATATGTCAGCCTGTAACAAGTTTAATGATAATAATTGTTACTTTGGAATGGATCTTCTGCCTGAGGTGGCAGGAAGGATATATTCAAGGTTCCAGCAGCTTGAGTTAAGTGTAATAGGTGATGCAGGCATATACAATGCCTCTAATAAAAGACAGCTTCCTAACCTTTATAAGCTGTTTATATTACTTACATGTATAGACAGAGATACCTGTTATCATGATTTGTGCGAAAATGCGCTTACTGACATAGATGGCAGTATTACAGGAGTGTATCAGGGTGAATATGGAAGGCTGGATCTTAACAGCCTCACAATGTATATAAGACACACAGCTTCAGATGGAAGCGATATATATGATGAGGTTCCAGAGGAAGACTGGTATATAGAGAATTTCTCAGTATTTGCAAAGTATCTTGGCAGTTGGCCGGCAACTAATGGTTATAGCAGGGAATTCCCTTATGCTATGTATAATGGCGGTCTGTATAGAATCAACGATAACATGCTTATATGGGGAACTGGTGATAGTTTATTCTCACAGGGTTTTATGAGCAATTATGTAGATTCATCAGATAAGAATAATAGCAATTATTACAATGTTAATAACAAATTCGAGGATACAGAGCAGTTATATTCAGTAGATGGCAGGGTGGCTGCAGCTAAGATGATACAGTATGTGTTCGGAGGTTATAGGACACTTCCAGTAGCAGATAAGCTGAATGTATTAGAGATACAGCCCTCATCAGATTATAAGTATGATACTTATGCTGATGGTATTGAGAATATAACAAAGTATTTTAAGAAATTAAGATTTAAAACAACTTATATTAGTGAGAAAAACTATAAGAGATATATTAATGTTACTTCTGTGACTGTAAGTGAGCTTAATGGCATGACAGACAGTATTGCCAATAAATATGATCTTGTGATTGTAGATGACAACAATACAAAGAATATTCTTAATGTCAAAGGAACAATAAATATAAATAATAATGGTACTGAAAGTACAGTTACAAGTTATTATTATTCACAGGGTGCAGTTACAGATATATGGAACCATAATAATGGACTAAATGGAAACAACAGAGAGGACACAGGTAAGGATACTGTAACAAGTGGTAACGATATAACAGATAAAACTTATACAAAGCTTCAGGAATACATAGATATGAATAAGCCGGTGATTCTTACATCTGATATATATTATGCAGTTGATGAGAAGGTATTGATGACGGGAGCAGACGGCAATACAGACCGAGAAGTAGAAACCAATATATATAAGCTTAAACAGTATATAGACAGTAAGGCACAGGATAAGGGATATCGCGCTAATGTTGTGTGTGAGTTAAACGAACAGCAGGAGTTTGAGAAGCTGTCAGAGGAGGACAAGCTTACTTATAAGTATGTTCCTTGTATAGAGGATGTGAGTGTTGTAGGAATAAGCGAGACGGATAACACATTTACACTTAAGTTTAAGACAGACAATAAGAATGCAGCATATAAGGCAGAGCTTTATATAGATAAGGATGCTAATGGTGTATTCGTAAGTGCACATGACGATACGGGAGAGCTGTTTGCAGGTGGATTTAACAGCAATACAGAGTATAGTTATGGTGAGGATGGTTATATCACGATAACAACAACACAGTTACCAGAGGAAATGAGAGCATACCTTCCATGGAAACTTATTATAAAGGATAGTGAAGGACTGACAGCAGAATATATGGGAACTCTTCAGCTTAATAATATTGCAAAGAAGGATGTTAAGGTGTTACAGATAAAGCCTGTGAAAAGCAATACATTAGCATTGGATAATGATGATTTTATTAAAGCCTTTAATAATGTAACGAATATAACAGGATTGGCTTTGGAAAAGAAGGATGTGACGATAGTTTCGGTAGATGATTTCTGCAATAGTGACAGGTGGTATAAGAACAGCAGGTATGAGTCAGAAACAAGTATTGGAACGGATGAGGACCTTCTTAAGGATTATACGATTGTAGTGCTTGGTTTTGAGGATGAGTTCAGCAATATAACTAATACGCATGCCCTTGCTAATCTTAACGATTATATAAATAGTGGAAAAGCTGTACTTATGACTCATGATACAGTTGGAATGGCTTCCTATAGTGATGAAACTATGGATGCAGCTTCCACGGAACAGGCTGTAAATATGAAGACTGACAACTATGATGATGGTAAGGATAACAGTCTGTTTTATGGCGCATCGGGGGCAGAATATGCCAGATATGCTTTATATGACTGGGGCTATTATCCGGATGCGAAGGATAATAAGGCAGCCGTTTACCAGCATGGATATATGTTTACAACAGCATTCAGAAACATAATAGGCATGGATATGTATCATGTGAGTGTAGGACAGGAAAAGAAGGATTCTAATGGTAATGTGACAAGTTATCAGCAGGGCTATACCAATAACTTCTTAACAAGATATGCTAAGCTTAAGAATAGCAGTAATAACATGATATATAACTTTAAGACGAATGGTAAAGAGGATACCGAACAGACGGTGTCGCCTATTACTACTAAAACTGTAAATAAGCTGAATAATGGGCAGATAACCTCATATCCTTATCAGATACCAGATACGCTTAAGGTTGCGAGTACTCATGGACAGTATTTCCAGCTTGACCTGGAAAAACAGGATACTGCAGCAGACAGTATAGATAGTGGAGATGATGTGGTAGTATGGTATACACTAGGTGAGAATAGTACTGCCTCAGATACACCAGCAGAGGTGAAAGAGAATAAGCCTAAGGCGGGACTGGAGCTTAATGAGTATAATAAGTACTGGTCTGGTGGTTCAGCCTGGTATATAAATAACGGCAAAGGGGCTGAAACAAATATAGAAACAAGTATAGAAGCCAGAAACCAGCCGAAGAACCGTTATGGCAGAATACCGGGC
>CAKRKK010000220.1 GCA_934358235.1 uncultured Lachnospira sp. | reverse complement strand
ACAGAACAAGGGTTAAGGTTGTAAAGAACAAGGTGGCTCCACCATTCAGGGAAGCAGAATTCGATATTATGTTTGGTAAGGGTATATCAACAGAGGGAGATCTTATAGATCTTGCTTCTAATGTAGGAATTATCCAGAAGAGCGGAGCATGGTTTTCATATAATGGCGAGAAGATAGGACAGGGAAGAGAGAATGCTAAGCAGTATCTTATCAATAATCCACAGATAAGGCAGGAAGTGGACGAAAAGGTAAGAGCTCATTATGGCATAGGTGATAATCCTGATGCAAAACCAGAAGAAGCTTCCACAGATAATTCCAGCTCTAAGACAGAAAAGAAGGAGAATGCAGAGGAAGTATAGTTATGACAGAGGAATCACAGAATTATGTTACCTCTGTTCAGGAAGTTGATTCAAAGCGCAGGCGGGTATTTATTAATTACGAGCCTGCGTTTGTTTTGTATATATCAGAGCTTCGAAGATTGAATATAAAGCAGGATGCTTATATATCATTATCTGTTTATGAAGAGGTAATGGAAATATTAAGAAAAAGGGCTAAGCTTCGTGCTATGGCGCTTCTTAAGGACAGAGATTATACTGAAAAGAAATTATATGAAAAGCTTAAGAGTGGTGGATATCCAGATGAATGCATAACAGAAGCGGTTAAGTATGTGGCTTCGTATGGATATATAGATGATAAAAGATATGCCTGTAATTATATATTGTCCAATATAACAGCTAAGTCCAGGAGAGTTATAGAACAGAAGCTCTTACAGAAGGGAATAAACACGGATATAATATCACAGGCGATGGATGAGTACTATGATTGTTATGCGGATACAGAGCTTAATAATCCGGAAATCGATATTATATTAATGCAGCTAAAGAGTAAGTATCGTAATAAAGATATTAATGATTATATACAGTGTGGTAAGGTAAAGGCATCATTATATCGTAAGGGGTTTTCGATAGATAATATCAATAAAGCATTGGATATAGCATGTGGAAAACAGTAATATAATGTTACTGTTACTTGAAAGTTAGTGCTTTGTAACCTTGACATTATAACGATTAAAGTATAATATTAGTATGTTGTATATTTTGTACAATGAAAACTTAATAAGGAGGTGCTCCTGTGTTAATTCCGATAGTTGTCGCAATTCTTGTTACACTTGCAGTAGTCGCACCTATTACGTGGTTTATATCAGGCAAAGCCATTGCAAAAAGCAATGATGAAAAGATTGGCAATGCTAATGAGAGAGCCAGAGAGATAATAGATGAAGCGTTAAAGACAGCAGAGACGAAGAAGAAAGAGGCACTCTTAGAGGTTAAAGAGGAATCTTTAAGAACTAAGAATGAGCTTGAGAAAGAGACAAAAGAAAGACGTGCTGAGATTCAGAAGTACGAGAAGAGAGTCCTTTCTAAAGAAGAAACTCTTGATAGAAAGATTGATGCGGTTGAGAAACGTGACTTAGGTATTACCAGAAAAGAAGAAGAACTTGGTAAGTTAAAGCAGAAGGTTGACGAACTTGAAAAGAAAAGACAGCAGGAACTTGAAAGAATCTCTGGATTAACCTCCGAACAGGCAAAAGAATATCTATTAAAAACTGTTGAAGATGAAGTTAAACATGATACTGCTGTAATGATTAAAACATTAGAAAGCAGGGCAAAGGAGGAAGCTGATAAAAAGGCAAAGGAATTAGTAGTTAATGCTATACAGCGTTGTGCTGCTGATCATGTTGCTGAAACAACCATATCGGTTGTACAGCTCCCTAATGATGAAATGAAAGGCCGTATTATTGGTAGAGAGGGACGTAATATAAGAACCCTTGAGACTCTTACAGGTGTTGAACTTATTATTGATGATACACCTGAGGCTGTAGTTTTGTCGGGCTTTGATCCAATCAGAAGAGAGATTGCAAGAATTGCTCTTGAAAAGCTCATAATTGATGGACGTATTCATCCAGCAAGAATTGAAGAGATGGTTGAAAAAGCCCAAAAAGAAGTCGAAACATTAATTAAAGAAGAAGGTGAAGCTGCAACCCTTGAGGTTGGCGTACATGGAATTCATCCTGAGCTTGTTCGCTTACTTGGTAAGTTAAGATATAGAACAAGTTATGGTCAGAATGTATTAAAGCATTCTATTGAAGTAGCTCAGATTACAGGATTGTTAGCTGGCGAATTAGGTCTTGATGTAAAGATGGCCAAGAGAGCCGGTTTGTTACATGATATTGGAAAAGCTGTCGACCATGAAATGGAAGGCTCACATATTCAGTTAGGTGTTGATCTTTGTAGAAGATACAAGGAATCTGCACTTGTTATTAATGCAGTAGAAGCTCATCATGGTGACGTTGAACCTGAAAGTTTAATAGCATGTCTTGTACAGGCCGCAGATACTATATCAGCAGCCAGACCAGGTGCTAGAAGAGAAACGTTAGAAACTTACACAAACAGATTAAAACAATTAGAAGATATTACCAACTCATATAAGGGGGTTGAGAAGTCTTTTGCTATTCAGGCAGGTAGAGAGGTTCGAGTAATGGTTGTTCCTGAGGTCATAAGTGATTCAGATATGGTATTACTTGCCCGCGATATTTCCAAGCAGATTGAAGATCAGATGGAATATCCTGGACAGATTAAAGTCAGTATCGTAAGAGAATCAAGGGCAGTAGACTATGCTAAGTAACCTTGCGTAAAGCCAACAATAGTGGAAAGTATTGAAAGTTAGTTTTCAATACTTTCCTTTTTTTATGTAAAGACAGTATAACGTGTTCTGTTAAGGATTATTCCATGTTATAAGTGTTTTATGCATCATAATTAAATATTTATTAGTGTCCGTCTCAGACGTAAAGGTGTAAATCTGACAAAGATACATATTGATTCAACTTAATAATATTAAGCAACTACTTAATTTTATTAAAAATATTTTAAAAAAACACTAAAAAATTAATATTTTTAATCATATTAAATATAATTATTGTAAAAACTATTGCCTAAATTAAGACTTCATAGTATAGTATTAAGGACCTTTGAAAATGAATGGAGGATATGATATGCAGTACAGTGAAATGAGCAAGGAACAATTATTACAGTTAAAGGCAGAGCTTGATGAAAGATATAAGGAAGCTAAGGCTAAGGGACTTAATCTTAATATGTCCAGAGGAAAGCCATCAGCAAGCCAGCTTAATGTAACTATGGATATTCTTGACGTGATTAACAGCACTTCAGATCTTAAAGCTGAAGATGGAACAGATTGCAGAAATTATGGTGTGCTTGATGGACTTCCTGAAGCTAAGAAGCTTATGGCTGATATGATGGGAACTACACCAGAACACATTATTATATATGGTAACGCGAGTCTTAATATTATGTATGATCAGGTATCAAGAGCATATGCACACGGAATTATGGGAAGTACTCCTTGGTGCAAGCTTGATAAGGTTAAGTGGTTATGTCCTGTACCAGGATATGACAGACATTTTGCCATAACAGAAACCTTTGGAATAGAGATGATTAATATACCTATGACTGAGGCTGGTCCTGACATGGATATGAT
>CAKRKK010000219.1 GCA_934358235.1 uncultured Lachnospira sp. | reverse complement strand
AATTAAATGATATCGGGACATATAAATAAAAACTGCCACAACAAGAAGCATTATCTTCACATTGCAGCAGTTCCTCTAAGCTTTATTATATTCAGTTTTATTTATCGTTATTCATTCTCCAGTCTATGCATCTTTGCAGATATTCAACATACTCAGGATTCTTGCACATTCCCTTGCCTGGATTATCTGATATCTTGGCAACATCCATTCCGTTGCACTTTGTTGTTTTCATAACTATATTCAGTGCCGGAACCTTCGTATCATTGCTTATATAGGTTCCTATTCCAAAGGCTACCTTTGCCCTTCCATTGAAATATCTGTACAGCTTGTCAGCTCTTTCAAAATCAAGGCTGTCACTAAATAACAAAGTCTTGTTTCTTGCATCTATCCCAAGGCTCTCGTAATGCTTTAGCATCTTCTCGCCCCACGCATAAGGATCTCCGCTGTCATGTCTTACCCCTCCGAAAAGTGTTGCATATGTGAGCTGGAAATCCTTTAAAAAGCAGTCTGTTGTTATTGCATCTGTAAGCGCTATACCGTTAAGTATGCCATATTCCCTTACCCATGCATCAAGTGCATACCAGTTCGAATATGCTGGATTGTGTTTATGATTGCCCTGACCTGTACACATAATCCACTCGTGTGCCATAGTACCTACCGGTGTGAGATTATATTTCTTTGCAAGATAAACATTACTTGTTCCAACAAATAATGAATTGCCCTTATAGTCTGCCTCTGACAGAGCCTTTACTGCAAGCTCCTGTGCTTCTGCTGATAATCTTCTTCTAAGTCCGAACTCGCTAAAGCTTCCTAAGCTGTAGGCTTTTGTATTTTCTGTCAAAGAAGAAGCATCCGCCTCAAGTGCTGCCACCTTAGCTGCCAGCCTCTCCTTAAAGCTGTCCAGAAGTTCATTGTAATCATAAGCCATTCTGAAATATACTTCATTTACAATAGCAAGTGTTGGTATTTCATACATAGATGTATTAAGCCACGTACCAAAGGTTTCAATACTAAGTCCACATTCTGCCTCTGTAGTTATCCTGAAATCTGCATATCTTGCCTGCCAGAGTCTTAAAAAGTCTACATAACTTCCCTTCATCCACTTTACATTTTCAAGATAATCAAGCTCATCCTCTGTAAATCTTAATGTGCAGAAATGCTTTATCTGCTCTCTTATCTCTTCAACCATTTCCTCTGTGAAATGTACATCCTTGTTACGGCACTTGAAGGTCCACGTTGTCTTGTAATCTGAAAACTGATGATATATAGCCTGTCCCATACTGAACTTATACATATCAGTTTCTAATAAACTTGTTATTATTGGATGTAGTTTCATAATTAATCCTCATTTCTGCGCACGTTTTTATTCCTGACGGGTTTATGTCAAGTACGCCCAGGCACGAATCCCGTATGTGAAGCCTATATTTCACACCTGTTTTTCTCTATATTCCTAAAGCCAGACCTTTTCAGAGATTATTCAACTATATTCATCTGTAAAAGCTTCATAGCATCTATTGCTGTTTTCTTTGACTCCGGTGTTACACACGCTGTTGCTCTTTCAATAATATTGATTGGCAGCTCTGTACTATACGCCTTAATTATTGTTGCATTACTTATTACGCATATTCCTGTGCACACACCAACAATATCCAGCTCCTCAAACACATCATTTTCATAATCCTTAGCAACTGTCTGTGCAAGCTGTATACTTGCAAAGGTATTTTTATTAAAATACATCTTAACAATACTCATTCCATCAAGTTTTTCTTTTATGTCCGGAACTATATTCCAGCCATCGCCTTCCATAGGATCACAATGCATAACAGGAAGCTTGCGTCCCTCCTGTGAATGCATATATTTTATACTATCATGGGTATCCTGTGTTATATATATTCTTGTATAATCATCACTGTTCTCTAATATATCCACTACCTCCGCTACAACCTGCTGGCATTCTTTATTGCCAAGTGTTCCTGTAACAAAATCATTCTGCATATCTACAATTAATAATGCTTTTTTCATAATACTCCTCTTTTCTACACTCATTTTTACTGATAAATACAAAGCCGGTAATTCCTATAATTCAAGTAATCCCTATAATCCGGCAATTCCTATAATTCCTATAATTCCGGTAATTCCAATAATTCCAGTTGTTCCTGTTAATCAGTATCAGGCACATATTCATATAGCTCCGATAACTTATTACCTGTTATTGATACGCCTTTTCTTTCCAATGCTTTTATCTTACCGCTGACACTTCTTTTGAAGTTCGTCTTATAAAGCTTCCTGCCAAGTATAATCTCATATACCCTCTGCAGGTCGGGAAGCGTGAATTCCTGTGGCATAAGATTAAATGCTATGTCAGAATACTCTGTCTTGTTTCTTAATCTCATAAGTCCCTCAAGAACAATCTGTGCGTGGTCAAAAGCAAGTGCTTCCTTACTAACCAGCTCAGGAATATAATTCTTAACCCTTAATCTTCCGTTATTAAATACCTTTTCCTTAAGCGAATATACAATATTGATACCCTTCTTACTATTGCTGAAGGTAAGCTTAGTATTATCAAGGGTTATATCAAACCATAATGCTTCGCTGGCATCATCCCCTGCCTGAGGCTTCATACCGTCTATTGGAATAAGTGTCATATATGCTATATCTATAACCCTCATTCTCGGATCCCTGTCTGGCTGGCTCATCGTGTATAGCTGTTCCATATATATATTCTTAAGCCCAGTTTCTTCTTCTAATTCCCTGCAGGCTGCCATATAAGCTGATTCACTGATTCCTACAAAACCACCCGGAAGTGCATAACAATCTATATAAGGATGATTATTCCTCTTCACCAGAAGCAGCTTAAGTCCCTTTAGCTCACTGCTCATACCAAAAAGCAGCATATCTACTGTTACACTTGGTCTTTCATAATGCCCTGGATTATATTGTGCCAGAAATTCCTCTTCCGTAAGACCAGCTTTATTCCTTCTTAATGCTCTCGGAACACTCTGATTATCCGACATATTCTCACCGCCTTCACAAAAGTAGTTTTTTGATACTTTTATATATACTACCTTTCACAATATATGTAAAGTGTTTTTTATAAAAATGCATAAAAAAAGGATAACATATTCTTAAATATAAGACATGCCATCCTGCTCTTAAATATAAAATGTTGTATCCAATAATAATAATGCGGATGACAGGAATCGAACCTGCACATCGTGTGATACTAGAACCTAAATCTAGCGCGTCTGCCAGTTCCGCCACATCCGCAAGCAAGACTTATTCTAACATAATGCTGTGATTTCGTCAAACTATATTTTTCTTTTATACTTTTATCGTATACTTTTATACTCCTCAAACTCTTATAAAATATCCGCCAGTCTCTCTGCAACATTATCCCAGCAATGATTATTCCTGCATATCCTGTACGCATTATCTGCTATCTGCTGCAGCCTGTCATTATCCATAAGAAGTGCCTTAAGCCTTTGTATCATAGGTTCTATAAGCTTTGGATTATAGCCGGAGGTCTCATAATCCCTAAGCATATTAAGGTCATA
>CAKRKK010000218.1 GCA_934358235.1 uncultured Lachnospira sp. | reverse complement strand
TACTACTTACAGCCTCATTGTCTGCTTTATTCAGCTCTGAAATGAATTGTTCCTGATATTCTAATCGTTTCTTAAGCTCTGCAATTTCAGAATCCCTTTTTTCAATAGCCTTTAACAGTTTATTGTTTTCAGCTACCAACGGTGCTGTCTGCTTGGAATTATCCGCTGTGATTTGTAATGATAATGTATTGTTCTTTTGAATAAGACTATTCATTTTATTTTCTTTGTCTGTAATGGTCTGCTCAAGATTAGATATAATATCCTCATATCGTGTTGTCAGATCCTGGTTTGTGACTTTTTCCCATGAAAAATCTGTATAATACTGTTTCTGCATAATTGCAAACATTTTATATAGTACATCCATTTCATACATGCAAAGAATAGTACTATATACCATTTCATAATTATCCGGAATACATTCCCTTGATAATGTAAGCTTTGTAAATCCCTGTTTCTTCTCCATAACCATTTCAATATATTTCGCAGTAACAAATGATTTAAAATAATTCCTTATCAATCTATCCACATCTGGAACATACATAACCGATTGACCATACCACTTTTCATTATCTGTTGTTGTCATGGCATTATACCAGAATGTACCACCATTCTGATCCGCAATAATATCCTTTGTAAACAGCTCAACTTGTCCAACTATTCCAGACCTGACAAGTGCTCCACCATTCTTACTATGTGATTTCATTTCAGAATGGATATATTCTGCTAATTTATGCTCCTCTATATGCAGGTAATCTGCTAATTCAAGCCTTCTTTTAGCAAGATATCTATCAAAGAATTTCGACATCAGCACATATTCTTTATCCTCTTTGTTAATTCCCTGCAGATAATTCTCTGATTCTTCACTTGTGGTACAGAATATAAGCGAATTATCAAATTGGTTTTTATCTGTTGTATAAAAACTATAATTCAGCATATATCTGTCCTGTTCAAAGTCAAAGCCGGTTATAACCTTATCTGGTTCTTCAAACACTTCTGATTTATAAAACAAAAAGTGAAGATAATAATTTTCCGTAGGAGATATGTTAGATGACTTTACGTTTTTTATTGTACCCATACTCTTATACTGACATTCCCATTCAGTAAATATGTTTTTAATTCGTGGACATCTCTTAGCATAAAGCCTGTCAGCCAGCTCTATTATTTCTGGTCTGTTATCTATATAATCCGCAATTACAAGTATTGCATCTACATAAACAGTCTGTGTAAATAATTCGCCTACATTTCTTTCTTCTGATAATTTATTTACAAGCTGGCTGTTACTTCTAAGATTCAAAGCCTCATATATTTTTTGTAATTCGTTATATCGTTTGTTATACATATCTGTCATTAATAATTGCATAACATTATATTTAATACCAATTTTTTTTCTGTTCCTCACTAAGCTTCATCTTTACTTTCCCCATACGCCAACAAAAAATCTTTCTACATTGCCTATGACGTTGCGTGCTTCTCCCTTAAGATTACACGTATATAGCTGCCCATCAGCACCATAAAAGTACACTCTTTTTTTATAAATACCTGTATTAGAAGTATTTACCATATCTCCTGCCTCACATATCTCAACCTGCTTAGCTGATGTGTCCTTTATATAATATTGTTTACCATTTGCTATATATGTAAGTGAAGCATCTGTATTTCTTATCTGTGAAAGACTTCCGTCTCTTACCGCCTCGGCTATGAATGTTTTCTTTCCTTTTTCTGCCTTTACAAGCTGTGAAGCATCATTGACATATACAAGTTCCTGCGTATCCGGTAGATATATCATATTCATTCCCGTTCCTGTATTCTCAAGAACTGCCACATCGGTTATCTCTCCATTCTTAAACCTTGCATATGATATCTTCTTATTACCTGCCCAATATATATATCCATTCTTTGAGTCATACACATATACGCTGTTAATTCCACTTACGCCTTTTAATTCTGTTGCTTTAGCATTCTTAACCTCAACATAATAATTCGTCCCAGAAGAATTATATATATATGAGGCAGCATCATCTGATGTATTCAGATGCTCTGCTCCATTAGAATACATACCCGGCACACTTGAAAGTGCACATATGCCATCAACATACATATCAACCTCTGTTGTGATTTTTCTTGTGTAGTTATACTGATACAATCTGCCATCACCATTAAGAATTATTATCACATCCTTACTGCTATACACATATGCTGTATTAAGATTCCTTTCTATTGTGTTTACATCACATATATATCCGCCAGACTGTGTCTTATCCTTCTTTATTTCTGCCATTGATAAAAGCTTTTCACCTGTTTTTCCATTATCATTAATGGTTTCCGTTTCCTCATATATAACCATTCCCTTGTCAGATATATAGTACACATTATGTTCATAAGAATTCTCTGCCACCTTCAGGCATACATCTGCTGACCATATATACAAGCTATAACTACCATTAGATGAATCATATACATCCGTCGCATAATAATCTCCATCCGGGCTTGCCACATTTGATACCGCATTATTTCTATCTATATCTTCTGGCCATTCCGGAGTATAAAATGTTATATCATCAAGGGCAAATACTGCATCCTGGCTGTCACATACATATTTACTATCAAGTGATGAAACATCATATACCCTGTTTCCATCACTCATATATATATTATAACTCTTCCTTGATACCACATTTATAATAAGTACAGTAGCTGCTATAATCACCAGCAGACCTGCCACAGCAATACCCAGCTTAGTATATTTTGCACTTTTTCCAGCTTTTTTACTGCTTTTATTATTTCTGTTTGTTTTGGCTTTATCTACCTTTGTTTTGTCTGTCTTTGCTTTATCTATATTTTTATTCAGTATTTTTTCTTCTGCTGACTTTGTAAGCTTATCTTTTCCTTTTTTCAGTTTTTCTGCAACCTGTTCAAAGTCAACCTTTGTTATGTCAAATACTCCCTCATCATAATTTTTCGATTTAGAAGCATGTGCTTTCTTATTTATTTTTCCCTTTGATGAACCTTCTGCCCTTAAAGCTGTCTTTTCATCAGCATTATCATTTATATTAACGTCAGCTTCCTTCTGTAATGCTTTATTTAACATTGCCTGTTTTTCTTCATAGGCTTTTCTTCTGGCGATATAATCGCTATTATTAACCTTTATTACCGGTCCATCACACTTAGGGCACTGACTGCCCTCATATTCCGTTCCACACCTTGCACATATCATATATTCTGCCCTTATACCTGTCCTATATGCATTACGCAGGATTCGCGAGCATCACAAATCCTGCGTAATTATTAATATCACTTTATAACAATAAGAATTTAGAAGCTGAACTTATCCTCAAAATATGCCTTAAGCTCCTCTATCTTAACTCTTTCCTGCTGCATAGTATCTCTGTCTCTTACTGTAACAGCATTATCTTCTTCTGAATCAAAGTCATATGTTATACAGAATGGTGTACCAATCTCATCCTGTCTTCTGTATCTCTTACCAATATTTCCTCTGTCATCAAATTCACAGTTATAGTACTTAGAAAGCTCTGCATATACCTTTTCTGCACCTTCATTTAACTTCTTAGAAAG
>CAKRKK010000217.1 GCA_934358235.1 uncultured Lachnospira sp. | reverse complement strand
GAACATTGGATTAAATACTCCCGGACAGTAACTGATATCATCTTACATTATATTTTATACGCTATGCTTCTATACTAGCTTAAGAAGCCGTTAACAATCTGCTCCTCAGCCTCCTGCTCTGTAAGACCAAGTGTCATAAGCTTAATCAACTGATCGCCTGCTATCTTTCCAATAGCAGCCTCATGTATAAGACTTGCATCAACACTATTAGCCTTTAGCTGCGGACTCGCTGTAACACACGCATTGTCCATAATAATAGCATCACAGGAACTATGACCTGCACAACGTGTATTACCATTGATTCTGCTGACAAACTCCTGATAGCTGTTATTCTTTGCCACACTTCTTGATACAACATCTACTGATGCATCCTCTCCATTAACATCCATGTTAAACTCTGTCTTTGCACGCTGTTCACCTGTAGTCATAATATTTTCATGGATAGTAAGCTTTGAACCTGCGGCCATATCACCACTTGTCTGTCTGAAGGTATCATCAATACCGGCTATCTGTGAGGTTTCCATATCCATAACAGCACCATCCTCAAGATGGACTATCGTTGTCGGATTCATAAGACGCTTTCCACGTCCTTCACCCTCACCATAATGCTTCTCTATATATTTCAGCCTTGCGTTCTTTCCAACATAAAATGTGTGAATTCCATCATGTGCAGAAGTCTCATCGCCACAATTGTGTATGCCACATCCTGCAATTATAGTAACATCCGCATCCTCTCCTATATAAAAATCATTATATACAAGATCCTTAAGACCAGCCTGGCTTACAATAACTGGTATATGCACACTCTCATTCTTCGTACCTGGTTTAATATATATATCTATACCTGGCTTATCATCTTTAGTCACTATGTCTATATTAGCCGTTGTATTACGTGCTTCAGCTTTTCCATTTGCTCTTATATTATATGCTCCTACTGGAAGTGCATCTAACTCTGCTACCTCATGTAAAAGCTTCTTCTCTATTGCATCCATATAATAGTATCCTTTCTACCCTAATACATACCAGGGTGATTGCAAAGCCTGTATAAGCCTTAAAAACCTGTACTGTAAGCACACCAGCCCACTCATACATCTTATTTAGCTTTCAACAGCTTTGCAATTAACTAATAATATAATTCCTTATTCTATTATCTATGCGTAACTATTGGCAGGTTACAGTTTATTAATTAACAACCGATAGAACCTGTGCCCTCTAATAACTGAGGAAGTATATCTTCCTTATCACCATATCTGTCTATAGTTCCATTCTTAATAACTACTATCTTATCAGCTATATCAAGAATTCTTTCCTGATGACTTATTATTATTATGCTTCCGTGATTAGTTTCATGCATCTCCTCAAACACCTTGATAAGGTTCTGGAAACTCCAGAGGTCTATTCCTGCCTCCGGCTCATCAAACAATGACAGCTTTGTTCCCCTGGCCCTTATCATGGCAATCTCTATTCTTTTTAATTCTCCACCTGAAAGACTGCTGTTAAGTTCTCTGTTTATATAATCCTCTGCATGAAGTCCTACTTCCTCAAGATAGCCTTTAAGTTCACTATACTTAGCTTCTTTTCCTGCTGAAAGCCTTAAAAGATCCTTTACCTTAAGTCCCTTGAATCTTACCGGCTGCTGGAATGCAAAGCTTATCCCTTCCTTAGCCCTGTCTGTAATACTCATATTAGTTATATCCACACCATCAAGAATAATACTTCCACTGGTTGGCTGATATATACCAGCTATAACCTTTGCCAGTGTTGACTTTCCTCCACCATTAGGGCCTGTGACAGCTACGAATCTTTCATCAATCTTTAAAGTAATATCATGCAATATCTCCATACCATCTTCCGTAGTATATCCGACATGATTAAGCTCTAACATCATAGTCCTCCGTTCATTCTATATTTATATAAATCTTGCGTATATACACAATTAAATACAATAACTAACCCTATATACCCAAGGGTAATCGTGATTAGTCCATTTCTTATATTAACACATAACACCTGTAATAATCAATCTGCTATGTCATATATTAATTGATAAAATAAAAATAGATGTTAAATATTATCATAAATCAGGTATTTTAAATACCTTCATAAATGCCTTCGTAAATACCTTCGTATCCACCAGCTATGATAAATACGAAGGTATGTCTGGCAATGATATATTAACATCTATTTATTATTTTTTTACCATTTGTTTTTAATATGTGATAAGTACATTAAGATAAGTACATTAAGCACTACTTTAATACATGTTCTCTTATATAAGAAAAAGTATAATCTTCTCCTTTTTCTGCCAGCATTACAAGAAGACTGTAAAGCAGCTCCTTAGTTTTAGGATGTATTATATAATGATCCATTCCTCTTTTAAAATACTCCAAAGAATCCGAATCCTTATATTTATCCTTATTGTATATTTTACTTGCTGCTACTCTGTCACAGAACATCTCAACAACATAATTTACTGGCATCTCCATACCAACAAGGCTTCCATCCCCGCCCTTTGACGGATAATCTATCCAATATTCATAATGATGCTTATTACGTCCCTTATGATGAAGCCATGCTGTAGAACACCCTTCCACCTCTCTTTGTGCGTTATTAGGGCTTCTGTTTCCCTGATAATACTTCACACCGGGAATGAATTCTGTCAGGCTGTACTTCGACATATCATGTAATAAGCCCTGTTTATAAAGACCAACCCTGAAGCAGTTCTTCATAACCTGAAGCTTATGATGATTAATAGTATTCAGATGTCCAAAGAAATTATGAAAAAATAATACTGGTTTCATATATGCCATCCTTTACTTTTGTGTCAGTTATTTAACATACTTAATAAAGTGTATCAAATTAAAAAATAAATTCAAGCAATTAATAAATATTTCATATTTCATTTCATATTTCATATATACTTTCATATATACATCCTATGCATTTTACTTCTGCTGTGCTTTTTTTATTGCCTCATCATAAAAATATTCCTGTGAATTAATTCTTGCCTCACCCTCTTTAACATCTTTTCGATAATAATTGCCATCATCAGACATAATTCTTGCCTTCACATTATCTGATAACATAATGTTAAACATATGAATAAGTCTTTCCTTAATAGCCTTATCATATACAGGTGCAGCAACCTCCACTCTTCTTATTGTATTTCTTGTCATATAATCAGCCGACGAAATGTATATCTTTGCATCCTCTGCCCTGCCGAATATATATATACGTGAATGCTCCAGAAATCTTCCAACTATGCTTGTAATAGTAATATTATCAGTATAGCCTTCTATTCCTGCTATCATACAGCTTATACCTCTTATAACCATATCTATCTTAACGCCACTCATAGAAGCCTCTACAAGCTTCTCAATAATAGTCTTATCCGTAAGAGAGTTAATCTTAATTCCTTTATAAGCCTCTTTGCCTTCCTGTGCTTTTTTTATCTCATCATCTATAAGTTCAAGTACCTTATTCTGAAGACATTTAGGAGCAACCATAAGATGTTCTGTATGCTCAACAACATCTCCCAGTCCAAGATTATTAAATACTTCTGCTGTTTCCCTTGCTATATC
>CAKRKK010000216.1 GCA_934358235.1 uncultured Lachnospira sp. | reverse complement strand
CATCTGCTGACTGTCTTCTAAAACCATCATCCTTGTTAAACTCAGTTAACTTATTATTAATATATGCAGCGACCTTATGCAGATATTCTTCGCTCTCATATCCACTTAAGGTAAACACCTTACCGCCTATAATTACCTCCGTTGTATTCTTTGATGACATAGCATCCTCCTGACATATAACCTTATTATTTGTTTAAGTATACAATATCTATTCCTTTAGTTCAATACCAAGATTAGCATATGCCTTTCTTGTAGCCATTCTCCCCCTCGGAGTTCTGTTAAGATATCCATTCTGTATAAGATATGGTTCATATACATCCTCAAGCGTTCCTGAATCCTCGCCGATTGAGGCGGCTAAGGTTTCAATTCCTACTGGTCCTCCATCGAATTTCCTGACAATCGTTGATAATATAAGCCTGTCATTTCTATCCAGCCCTTCCTTATCAACATCAAGAAGATCCAGTGCATAATCTGCAACCTCTCTTGTAATATTACCATCATACTTTACCTGTGCAAAGTCTCTTACACGCTTTAAAAGACGGTTGGCAAGTCTTGGAGTTCCCCTTGATCTTCTTGCTAACTCAAAAGCTCCTGCTTCATCTATATTGACACCAAGCACAGAGGCTGACCTTACTATTATCTTCTTTAATTCCTCCTGCGTATAGAATTCAAGATGATTAACAACTCCGAATCTATCCCTTAAAGGTGCTGATAACAAGCCTGCTCTTGTCGTCGCACCGACAAGCGTGAACTTTGGAAGCTCCAGCCTTATTGAACGGGCTGTCGCTCCTTTTCCTATCATAATATCTATTTCATAGTCCTCCATCGCTGGATATAATACTTCCTCAACCTGTCTGTTTAATCTATGTATTTCATCCACAAACAGTACATCCCCCTCTGACAGATTATTAAGGATAGCTGCCATTTCCCCCGGTTTTTCTATTGCCGGTCCTGATGTTACCTTTATATTAACTCCCATTTCATTTGCAATAATGCCAGCTAACGTAGTTTTACCAAGTCCCGGAGGTCCGTAAAAGAGTACATGGTCAAGAGAGTCCCCTCTTTCCTTTGCAGCCTCTATATATACCTTAAGATTTCTCTTTACCTTTTCCTGCCCTACATAATCCTCAAGCAGTAATGGTCTTAGAGAATTCTCCATCTTTGTATCTTCTGCCAGAATCTCTGTTGATATTATCCTTCTTTCCATGCTTCTTCCTCACCTAACCTAAAACTATTTGCCTATATAACACTTACAGTATTGCAAGTGCCTTAAGTGCTTCCTTTAATATCTGCTCTGAACTTTTATTCTGGATATCTTCTACCTTTTTTACTGCATTTATAGCGTCTTTACTGCCATACCCAAGTGACACTAGAGCTTCAACAGCTTCATTCATAACAATAACTGAGTTATCCTGAACAGCTTTCTTTACATTATTATTAACAGCCATTTCAAATGCATCCTCAAGCCTGAGCTTATCCTTAAGCTCAATAATCAGTCTCTGCGCCGTCTTTGCTCCTACCCCAGGGCAGCTCTTTATAAGATTGACATCCTCTGAAAGTACAGCAAATCTTAAATCATCCGTACTTATCGCTGATAGTATTCCAAGAGCCCCCTTAGGACCTATCCCATTAACATTAAGCAGCAGCTTAAACACCTCAAGCTCATCCTTTGACAAAAAGCCAAATATCTGAATAGCATCCTCTCTCACATGTAGATATGTATACACCTTAACAAGCTCTCCAGCCGGCGGCATATTATCTATAGTCATGGCTGAGGTCTTTACATTGTAGCCCATGCCATTATTCTCTATAACAACTGTATCCTGTAATATTTCTGCGACTTCTCCTATTATATATGAAAGCATAATCCAATTCCTATCTTTATATTGCTTAAGGATTGCGTAAAAAACAAAGCAGTTAAGCAATCCTTACACATAATTATATATTATACCAGCCCTGTTTATGAATCGCTGCGACACATTCCAAGGCAATGATTAATAAACTGCTGTGCCGTTCTGCCTGATATTCCACCATGACTTAATTCCCACTTATTAGCCTCAGCCATAAGCTCCTCATCTGTCATATCAAGCCCGCTCTTTCTTGCCAGTCCGATAACAATATTATAGTATTCCTTATTCGATGGCTTTGAATAGCATATCTGACAGCCAAATCTGTTAACCAGAGACATTTTTTCCTCAATAGTATCTGATCTGTGAAGTCCGTTAGCTGTCTCCATATCATTTCTGTCATTCCAGGTTTCCTTGATAAGATGTCTTCTGTTGGAGGTTGCATATATAAGTATATTATCTGGTTTGGTTTCTACACCGCCTTCTATAACAGCCTTAAGAAACTTATATTCAATTTCAAATTCTTCAAATGAAAGATCGTCCATATATATTATAAACTTATAATTTCTATTCTTGATACTTGCAATGACATTAGACAAATCCTTAAACTGATGCTTATATATCTCTATCATTCGAAGTCCCTGGTCATAATACTGGTTAACAATAGCCTTAATGCTTGTAGACTTTCCTGTTCCACTATCACCAAACAGCAGTGCATTGTTAGCTTTTCTTCCCTTCACGAAATTCTCAGTATTCTCAATAAGCTTCTGCTTCTGTATCTCATAACCAATCAGATCATCTAAAACAACCTTATCCATATTGTTAATAGGATGGAATACAAGACCATTCACTTCATCGTTAGATATTCTAAAGGCCTTATTAAGACCAAACATTCCAACACCGAACGCTTTATAAAATTCTGTTACCTCATCAAAGAACTCATTTGCATCCTTTGTCTTTGCAAGCCTGCTGCTAAGTGCTCTTACCTTTTCGCTCACGTTCTTATTATACATAAGCTCTTTCTTAACTATTGCCTTATAATCAGATATTATTGTAAAACAGTCAATACCAAGCTTTTCTTCAATTTCACTAAAATCATAATGGAAAAGATTGTAAAACACATTAAAATCATTCTTCGCGAATATATTAACACTTCCGTCATTCGCACCAACCTTTTCACAGGTAATACTGAATGGATTCTCATTAGTTATAAGAAAATATGTAAGATAATTCTGCCATAAATTATTATCAAAGCCATAGTCAGTAGCAACCTCAAGAATTCTCTTAATCTGTGTATATATATCAGTAATAAGCTCTTCCTTTGATGATAATTTGTTATCAAAACGATTGAATATATCAGCCATTGATGATAAAATACTATTACTGTCAAGATTGCCATACATTATTAATTTAGATATTTCTTTATACATATTATTCTTTCCTTTCTAACTACTTTTTTACATCGTAACATATATAATAACATATAAAGTATGAATTTTGTCAATTTTTTTAGAATTATTGGTTAATTTAACTATTGACAGTAAACGAACTAATGATATAATCTGTAAAGAACTTTGCAAAAGTTTGTAAGAGTTTTAACAGACTTTTATCTTTTATATTTAGTGAGGATTTCAAATGAAAATCGTATCAGATGTCAATGCAGTTTTATACATATTATTAACTCTGTTTTATTTCTATCAGGGTGTATACGTACTAATTGCTTTGATTGGAAAAAAGAAAAAAAATAACATAAAAGAAGATAATGCGGCACTTCAC
>CAKRKK010000215.1 GCA_934358235.1 uncultured Lachnospira sp. | reverse complement strand
TGGCTCTACTTTTACCTGCTTTATTCCAAATGTATCTCGCAACATTTCAAGAATACCTTCATATACATTTTGAAAATTCAGCTTCTGTTCATCGAAAGAGAAGATTGCAGAAATCAGATTGTCCTCTTCCCGATACACTAAAAACGTCCTGTTATTTTTCATATTCTGATACATATACGAATTGATAGATTGAAGATCATCTCATAATTGCCATTCTCTCTGTCAAGCAGAAAATTCTTTTGCAAACACCTCATAATTTGATGTATCTCTCAGCGGACAGTAAACTGCCAATTCAATCGTTTCAAAATCGTATTTATGTTCGTCTATTGACGCATGCATTGCCTTCGCAACCAATTCTGGTGGATTTGCAAATGCTCCACATCCAAAAGCTCCTAAAATAACAACTTCTGATTTTGCATACCTCGCTATATCTAAGACACGATTTATTCTCTTCTTATATATATCAAGCAATTCTTGATCTGTAACGTTCTTTTTCCATTGTTTGTCATGCTGTGACATACGTCTCAGATTTGGTGCTGCACAGCTAATCACATCCACATCAAACCAGTCTTTCTCCGGTAAAAGAACCGTTTTGGCAGTATCACTCTTAAATACCGTCACATTGCATGTTTGTATGCAATCATCATTATAAAAGGAATCCATCTTCCCTGTTTTCAATGCACGCCAATGTTTTTTATGAAATGCTTCTGTAATCTCACTTGCTGATATACACTTATACAAAGTACTGACTCTGCACAAGCATTCTTCCTGAGCGCTGGCACCTTTTGTTACACCTCCACCCGGATTAGTTGCTGAGGCAAAGTTTAGTACACTAATATGTTTTCCTCTATATGCAGAAGCAGCCTCAAAGCTTCTTTTCTTTGAAACAATAATCTCTGCTTCTTTTCCTGTTTCATGTGTAAGATTCTGCAAAATATCATCTGCATTTTTCTCCGAAATCACTTTATTATATGCCATAGAATTTTTAATCTTGTCCATCAACTTCTGATTAGTATCACACATCCATACTGTATTTTCGAATATCTTTATCAAATCTTCTCTAGCCATACTCTCTCCTTTGCTTCATACATAAAACTCTTCTTTTGTTTCCAGGCATAGACATCCCAATTTCTCATTTCTAAAACCACATCCACAATCACACATGATAAGATTCCCTTTTTCATTTTTCCATATCTGATGATTCACAGTATTTCTATGACCACATTTTGAAGTATAACCTTCTACTCCATTACAGAAATACTCTGGATTCATCTCATTTCCCATTAAATAATAATACAACATTATCATTTTATCATATAAGAGCAGGCTATCACTTCAACTGTTTTTCCATCAACCGCAGATATTCCCCAGCCGTTTCCAGCCCCTTTACTGGCACGCAGAACTTCTGATTGTGTGAAAGGCATTCTCTATGTACATAATCCATATCAAACCATTCGACACATTCCAGCTCTTCCTCCTGCACCTTTACCTGTGATATGTCTACACTTTCCAGATATACATAAACAAATGCAATTTCATTGTCCTTAAACATCTTATTATGAAATTCCTTTTCATACTTTACCGGAAATGTGCCAGCGAATTCCAAGTGCTCAGGTTTTGCGTCAATACCAAGCTCTTCCTTTAACTCCCTTACCGCCGATATACGTGGTTCTTCTCCAGCTCTTATGTGCCCTGCTGAGGATGTGTCATATCTTCCCGGAAATGAATCCTTTGTAGCAGAACGTTTTTGCAATAGCACCTGCCACCTGCCATCCACTCTTCTTGCAATCCAGATATGTGCCGTTCTGTGTCTTATGCCTTTTTCGTGCGCTGTATTACGCTCTACTGTTTCACCAGTAGGATTTCCCTTCTCATCAACAACATCGAATATTTCCATGTAACTCCCTCCCTATGCATCAGGTTTTTTATATGTCATTTGATACAATTCTTTATTCAAATATATTTTTGATGTCGGGGTCAAAAGCCCCATACTTTGATACCTACGAATTGTTCCGTGCTACGCACTCCCACAATTCTTCCCAATATTCGCATATCGTGGGATTATCATCCCACTTTTATGCTCATATCGGGGCGGGTCCCAAGGTCTTTCACCCACCTATGAGCAAGCTCATGTGGGTTTAGACCTTTTGACCCTGGTATCATATTTTTTATTTTATCATATAAAACCCGCAAATACTAAGTGGAAATATAATATGTTTTATGATAATCTTATTATATGTGCGCCATGTATGCGCCTTAATTAATAAATGCGTTCTGATTATACAATCAGACTGTCAAAGCCTTAGATGCTGCCGTAAAAGGAGATTATATTAAATGAATTATATAGGTTCAAAATATTCATTATTAGATTTTTTAGAAACAACTATTGAAGATGTAACAGGATATAAGAATGGTGACAATTACGTTTTTGCTGACCTGTTTGCAGGAACTGGCATCGTAGGACAAACCTATAAGTCAAAGGGCTGTACTGTTATATCTAATGACATCCAGTATTACAGCTATGTTCTAAATAAACACTATATAGAAAACATCCCTGAGCTTGACTCTGGCCTGCTAGAACATCTTAACAAGCTTCCCTACGCTGAAGGATTTATTTACAACAATTACTGTGCTGGTTCTGGTTCTGGAAGAAATTACTTCACCAATGAAAACGGCAAAAAATGTGATGCTATCAGGATTGAGCTGGAAAAGCTCCATACTTCAGGACAGATAGATGACCATTTATACTTCTATTACTTAGCCAGTCTTATAACCTCTATTGATAAATATGCCAATACTGCTGCTGTATATGGAGCTTTTTTAAAGCACATCAAAAAATCAGCACAAAAGGAATTCCAATTAGAATTATTGCCTGTAATATCTGGCAACATTGGCAAAGTATATAATGAGGACATTAATACCTTAGTAAGAAACATTGATGGCGATGTATTATATCTTGATCCGCCTTATAATGCCAGACAATATTGCTCCAATTACCACGTTCTTGAAACAATAGCCAGGTATGATAATCCTAGGCTAAGCGGAGTAACAGGTCTTCGTGATTCCTCAGCGCAAAAAAGCAGGTTCTGTTCTAAACGAACCGTTACCAGCACCTTTGAGGATTTGATAAAAAATGCAAACTTCAAATATATATTCCTAAGCTATAACAATGAAGGACTTATGAGCCTGGATACAATAAAGGAAATAATGTCACGATATGGAGAATATAGCTTCTTTACCAAAGAGTATAGACGATTCAAAGCCGATAAAGATGAAAACAGAAATATCGCAGGTAATTCGACTACTGAATATCTTCATTGTCTTATAAAAAATATATAATGCTGATAATCTTATACTAATCTCCATTCTTGCGCTGCTTCTCAGCGCATCTCAAGTTTGTGCGAAGCACAAATCTTGCGTGTGAAAAATCTTATTTTTCACACTAAACCTCATTTCTGCGCACTATTGCGTGATTAAAGATTTTGTCAGGTGCGCACTGAACAAAAAAAGATATACAGGGGAAATAAAAATGCCATTGAAAATGAATAATTATGCATAAATAAATAGATATAAGATATAGTAAGATATATTATGAAAGTATTATCATAATATAAATAAATATATGTA
>CAKRKK010000214.1 GCA_934358235.1 uncultured Lachnospira sp. | reverse complement strand
TCTTATCATTCTTTTCAACAGCATCCCATTTGTTAACAGCAATTATAATACCCTTGCCTCTTTCGTGTGCTATACCAGCAATCTTTGCATCCTGCTCCGTTACACCCTCTGTTGCATCTATAACAAGAATAGCAATATCGCACCTTTCAACTGCTGCAACTGTTCTTATGATACTGTATCTTTCAAGATCCTCTTTAATCTTGTTCTTTCGTCTAAGACCGGCAGTATCTATAAATACATATTCCTTTTTGTTATAGGTTATAGTTGTATCAATCGCATCTCTGGTTGTTCCTGCAATGTCTGATACAATAACTCTGTTCTTTCCCATAAGCTTATTAATAATAGATGACTTACCAACGTTAGGTTTACCAATTATTGCAACCTTAGGACGCTCATCTTCCTCTTCCTCAGATGAATCCTCTGGAAAATGGCTGATAACAGCATCAAGCATATCACCTAGTCCAAGCTTTGAGGCTGCTGAAATAGGATGTGGATCACCTATACCAAGATTATAGAATTCGTATACATCAGGCATAAGCTTATCAAAGTTGTCAACCTTATTAACAGCCAGAATAACAGGCTTTCTTGAACGTCTTAGCATATCTGCAACCTTGGCATCAGAATCAACAAGTCCCTGCTTTACATCAGTAAGGAATATGATAACATCTGCAGTTTCAATAGCTATTTCAGCCTGTTCTCTCATCTGCGCAAGTATAATATCACTTGTATCAGGCTCAATACCACCCGTATCAATTAACGTGAAAGACTTATCAAGCCATGTAACATCTGCATATATTCTGTCTCTTGTGACACCTGGGGTATCTTTTACAATAGAAATCTGCTGCCCGGCAAGGTCATTAAATAAAGTTGATTTACCAACATTAGGACGACCAACCACAGCAACTATTGGTTTACTCATATATTCGCCTCCATATAATAAAATAAATATCGTTTTAATTTAATAAGTATTCTTAAAATCACATATAACATAATCTGGTTCAATAATGTGAATTTATGAAAAATTAACATACATAATCTAAAATATAATAACAGTTTAATTGCTTTTTGTAAAGCGCTATGCTATCATACGAAATATTGAAAATGCAAGACATATCCGTACGTGATTATGAAAAACATTTTGGATAATATAAAAAAGTACTATTAAATAATAGTGGTAATCGGGAGGTTTTACGTGATTAATAAACGTATATTTAAAAGAATCACAGGTGTTATTACGGCTGCATTAATGGTTATGTTACCATTCACCTGCACATATGCTGCATCAGATGTGAACAGCTTTAAGTTTTCAGATATAGATTTATCTATAAATGTACCTAAAGAGCTTATCAGCTTTACAAGAACAACAACTAATAACAATTCTTATCTTAATAAGCTGGGAGCTGATGATGCCTCTGTTCTTACTAATAATATGATTGCTAACAAGATATATCTTGAAGCAGTACCAGAGGATGTGAGTTATGAAATAGTTGTTTATGGTAACACAGCCTCAAAAGGTCTTGGTAATCTTAACGAGCTTACAGAGGAGGAATTGAATTCACTCTATAACGAATATATTGAATCACAGTCATCCATAGAGAATGATAACATTAAAGAAGAGCTTGAAGAAAGTGAACTTATCAGAATTAATGATATACCATACTTTGTCACTAAGATACATTCTGTATCGAATGATGTAACAGTATATAGCCAGAAATACTATACAGTAGTAAGAGGATATATATATACCTATGCTATCCAGTCTAAGACGAACCAGGTTTCTTATGATATGACTAGAAATGCGGAAAGCATTATAAGCTCTGCTGAGTATGCCAAAGTAAAAAAGTCACTTTTAGAAAATACCATAGTATCTGAAACCTTATCTAATATAATAACAGTAGGTATTCCTATAATTCTGTTAATAATCATTCTTTTTATACTTGTTAAAGTGGGACCAAAGGGAAGAGCCAAAAAGCTTAATGAGGAAGCAAGGCTTAGAGCTGAATATAAAAAGACACACGAACATAAAGAATAATCGAATTAATTAGTTTTGCTTATATTGTAGTAATATATATTATAAAACGTAGAAGAAGCCAGTCTTTTAGGACTGGCTTCTTTTACGTTTAAGTTTATTTAAGATATATAAAATTACATAGTATGCCTCTTTGCCCTTTGCTTGCACGATGTGAAAACAGTATGTCACTATTACAACTGGTGCAGACATCTGCTACATATATATTTTTTGCCTGAACGCCAAGATTAATGAGATTGATAAAATTAGCAGCCAGAAGATTTAACTTATATTTACCATCAGTATCACTTTTCTTTAAAATAAAAGCTGATTCCTTATCTATATAGGCACATTGAAACCTTTTAGCAACATCTTCACTCACCTCATAACAATCCATACATATTCCAGGACCTATAAAGGCTGTTATATCCTCAGGCTTGCAGCCAAAGCAGTCGGTCATGGCTTTAATTCCATTATGTGCTATATTATCAACTGTTCCTCTCCAGCCTGCATGCAGATTCGCTATTACCTTCTTTTCTTCATCCACAAGAATTACAGGTATACAATCAGCAAAGGAAGCTACAAGACATAGTCCGGGTGTGTTCGTAACAAGCCCATCTATATTATTGTAGCTGCATGGCTTTACTATTCCCATACCTGCATTGTTATCATCAACAACCATAACATTAGTTGTATGTGTTTGTCTGGTATAAACCATACGTTCAACCGGAATATCAAGAACAGTTGCCATTCGTCTAAAGTTTTCCAGTACATTGTCCGGTGCGTCAGCATTATACTGCCCAACCGGGTTAAAGGTAAGATTCATGCTCTCAAACATCCCATTACTTACGCCACCAAGCCTTGTAGAGAATACCTGTTTAACTACCTTACTATTATAAAATGGCTTAAAGGTTATATATGGTATACCTTTGTCTGATACATTTGTAATAATGGTATTATTGTAGTTATTGGCATGTCCGAATTGTTCAATAAGCTGTCCATATAAGGACTGGCTGTTTATACGTTGAATTGTATTAATATCCTGCATAATATTTATTCCTTACCTTTATAGTTTATATAACCATTATTAAGCCTCCAAACAGGCATTAAGCTGCAGATAGATAATCGTTTTATCTGTTTAGATATAATCAAAAGCATTTTTAATGTGTGTTATATTATTATCTTCTATACCTATAACATCAAAACGGCAGGGAAAATCATTATAACCATATTTAGTACAGAAATATAATGCAACCCGGCTGATTTTTCTTTGCTTCTGCAGATTGACGGCTTCTATTGCACAGCCATATTTCTTATTGCTTCTATACTTACACTCTGTAAATACAAGTGTAGAAGCATCTCTAGATATTATATCTATCTCACCATAGCTTGTCCGGAAATTCCTTTTAATAATAGTATGTCCTTTTGAAATCAGATATTCGGCAGCTAGCTGTTCATAGTCTGAACCAACAGTTCTTTTATTATACTTTCTATCCACGTATTTTTCCTCTTAATTTGTCGGTTTTATCAACGAAAACAAGTATTTCTGCAACAACCGTATATAGCTCGGGAGGAATCATATCTCCTATTTCAAGATTAGAAAGAGTATCAGCAAGCTTGCTGTCTTCATAGG
>CAKRKK010000213.1 GCA_934358235.1 uncultured Lachnospira sp. | reverse complement strand
AACTATTGAAAAGGAAATCGAAGCTCCTATAACAATGGTATCAAACGGACCAGGAAGACATGAGATTATTCATAGAGAAAGCTCATACGGCAAGTAATAGTTAAGAAGAATATAATGTTTAATAAGCGATGGCAAAGATTTAATCTTGGCCATCGCTTTGTAAGTTGGACTGTTATTGTTTGCGCCCAGAAAGATACTTGTACATAAGCATCATAGCATAAGCTACAACGGGAAGGACAATATCTGTAAATATAAGACCTTTGAACAGAGTGTGTGCTGTCTCATTATCTATGAATGCAGTTATAAGTGTGGTTATAATAAGTGCAGCCCAGATTATAACAATAGCCAGTGCAGCGGCTCTTTTGAATTTCTTCATAAATACCTCCTGTATTATCAGCGTTATTTTATATTTTTTATAATTTACCACATATTATATAGATTTTTAACAATAAAAATGGTATCATATTTTAGCTATATAGAAAAGAAATTTTATTGTTTTAATCAGGAAAGGTAATAGTGATGATAAAGAATGTATTGGATTATATGTATAATTCAAAAGAAAAATATCCGTTAAAAACAGCAGTTGCAGATGATAAATCAGCAATGACCTATACGGAGCTTGTTGACAATGCAACAACTATAGCGGCAGGACTTTTGAAGTATGTTGGTGTAAGAAAAGCAGTACCTGTATATATGGATAAGAGCTGCATAACACTTGCTGCGTTTATGGGTATAGTTATGACAGATAATTTTTATGTGCTGCTAGAACCAGGTCATCCTGCAGAAAGAATACATGGCATACTTAATACACTTGAGGCAGATATTATAATTACAAGCAGAAAGAATGAAAAGAAGGCTGCCAAACTGGAATTTGAGGGCACAATTATATATATTGAGGAGCTTCTTGAAACACAGGTTACTAAGAATGATATAGCCAGACTTGCATATATAAAGGATAATACACTTGATATTGATCCATTGTATGCAATATTCACCTCCGGCTCAACAGGAGTTCCTAAGGGCGTTGTAGTTAATCATCGTTCAGTTATTGATTTTATTGACTGCTTTACAGATACCTTTGGAATATCTGAAAAGGATATTATAGGAAATCAGGCGCCGTTTGACTTTGATGTTTCAGTTAAGGATATATATTCAAGTCTTAAGTGTGGGGCAACCTTACAGATTATTCCAAAGTCGATGTTCTCGTTCCCGACAAGGCTGCTTGATTATCTGGATGATAATAAGGTTACTACACTTATATGGGCAGTATCGGCACTATGTATAGTAACAACACTTAAGGGCTTTGATTATAAGATTCCAGGAAGTATTAACAAGGTAATATTCTCAGGAGAGGTTATGCCAGTCAAGCATCTTAATATGTGGAGAGAAACATATCCGGAGGCAATGTTTGTTAATGTATATGGACCTACTGAGATTACGTGTAATTGTACATATTATATAGTTGACAGAGAGTTTGGTCTTGATGATGTGCTTCCTATGGGAAAAGCATTTCCTAATGAAAGAGTATTCCTGCTTGATGAATCTGATAAGCAGATTGGCACAGATGAAGCTAAGAAGGTTGGCGAGATATGTGTATCTGGTACAGCAGTAACTATGGGATATTTCAATAACAGGGAGAAGACAGACAGCGCATTTGTACAGAATCCGCTGAATCCTTATTATAATGAGATAATATATAGAACCGGAGATCTTGGATACTATAATGAAAGAGGAGAAATGTGCTTTTCTTCAAGAAAGGATTTCCAGATAAAGCATAATGGACACAGAATAGAGCTTGGCGAAATCGAAATGGCTATTAATTCCATGGACGGTATCCAGAGAGCCTGCTGTATATATGCACAGGAGGAGAATAAGATATATGCATTCTATGAGGGAGCGTCTGATAATAAGTCACTTACTCATTATCTTATATCTAAGCTTCCTAAGTTTATGATACCTGAGGTAATGGCAAATGTTGAGGCTATGCCGCTTACTAAGAATGGAAAGATAGATAGAAAGGCTTTGATGGAGGCGTATAATGCTTAGTACAGATAAGATTATTAAGATAGCAGAACAATACGGAACACCTTTATATATACTCGACAAAGAGCAGCTTGCCAAGAGAATAGAGGATATTCAGGGCATATTAGGCGAAGATATTACATTATGTTATGCTATGAAGGCTAATCCATTTTTGGTGGATGCTTTTAAGACACTTAATACAAAGTATGAGGTCTGTTCACCGGGAGAATTCTCTATATGTGAAAGAGAAAAGGTTGATATGCATAAAATAGTGTTGTCCGGAGTGAATAAGGAAAAACAGGATATATGCCATGTTATGGATGACTGTGGTGGTGTCGGCGTGTATACAGTTGAATCAAAGGAGCAGTACAGGCTTCTGGCAGAATGTGCAGCCGAAAGAAATATAGAGATAAATGTTCTTTTAAGAGTTACAAGTGGAAACCAGTTCGGACTTGATGAAGCAGAGGTTGAAGCTATTGTAAAAAACAAAGAAGCATATCCATATGTACATATACTTGGATTACAATGCTATACAGGTACACAGAAGAAAAAGTTCGATATTATTAAGAGTGAAATAGAGTGGCTTGATGGCTTATGTGACAGATTATATGAAGAGTACGGTTTCAGGGCACAGGAGCTTGAGTACGGACCGGGACTTCCAGTAGCATATTTCGGTGATGCTGCTTATGAGAATAATTATGATATGTTAAGAGAATTAGCAGAGCTGCTTTCGGATTATAAGAGCAAGTATCATATTACACTTGAAATGGGCAGGTACCTGGCTGCAGAATGCGGTATATATGTTACAGGCGTAGCAGATATTAAGACTAATAAGGGACAGCAGTATATAATAGTTGATGGTGGTATTAACCACGTTAATTATTATGGACAGACTATGGCTATGAAGGTTCCAGCATATTCTTATGTGAAAGCAGATGGAACTGTAGTAAAGGATAGGAATGAATCCGATACGCTTAAAGGCTTAGATGAAGAAAAGTGGACAGTATGTGGTTCGTTATGTACTGTGGCAGACCTTATTGTAAAAAATCTTCCTATTGGGCAGCCACAGACAGGCGATAAACTTATATTCTACAACATAGGGGCATATTCAATAACAGAGGGCATATATCTGTTCCTAAGCAGGAGAATGCCGGTTATAACAGCTTATAACAAGGATGGAAGCATTGAGGTATACAGAAATACTATTCCGTCAGATGTTATTAATTCCCGTTGTAGTGTACTTGATAAAGAGTAACTACTTGTGGAACTATTACGGAAACTATTTGCGAAACTATTATAATTACATAAAAATACTTGACTAACATGCCTATATGTTATATTTTTTATCTGACAGATTCTTAATATATACATTTAAATGATTACAGATGCACGAAAATGCTATATATAATGCATAATATACAGTATTAGTAAGCAACTGCAAAAGAGAAATGTTTTATATAAGAATAGCAGGAATAGATATTAAATATTTGACTATTCATGACGATATTTTTTATAAGAAAGGTTAGGTTATTAATAATGGATCAATTAATGGATATTTTAACAGAGGTTAATTCAGATGTGGATTACGAAACTTGTGATACACTTGTAGATGATGGAATCTTAGATTC
>CAKRKK010000212.1 GCA_934358235.1 uncultured Lachnospira sp. | reverse complement strand
GCTTTTCTTTAAGTTTTTGTCGCTGCCGTATCGCGGCGACTTGATTATAATATCACCACACCCAACATATGTCAACACTTTTTTTGAAAAAAAGTTATTTTTTTCTCTTTTTCTTCCTACATACTATATATAGTATCTATTTTTATAATTTTGCACTATATATAGTATATCAAAAAGTGTTTATTCTACTTAATTTTACAGACATTTATAATTTTCTTGTGTCCAGCTTTAATTTTTTTTGTGTTTTGTCTATATCCTTTTTCGTATGTCAATTTATTTGTTTGTTTATTTCTTGGGATTTCTTAATTGATATCCTGATTTACTTTATCTACTTTATCCGCTTTATTTACATTATCTGCTTTATTTACTTTATCTACTTTATTTACACTATCCTCTTTATTTACATATGCAGATTAAGTTTCGTATTTTTAAGGTCTGTATTTCTGTATATACGAAAAAAGCTGTAAGTTGTTTCCAACTTACAGCATATACTGTCAACGGAGCAGGAGGGATTTGAACCCTCGCGCCGGTTGCCCGACCTACACCCTTAGCAGGGGCGCCTCTTCAGCCTCTTGAGTACTACTCCAGATTCCATGAATGCGAGCCCTAAACCATTAATGTTTAACTCATAATATGAAATTCTGCGTTACACGCAAGATTTATATTATCAAATACATTAGTGTATGTCAAGTATTTCACACTCTTTTTTTAGCTTTTTTTAGTTTTTTTAGTTTTTCAACTTTCAAAAGCTTTTTTGCTATTATTTATTATGATATATTACTGTTCCCTGCAATATTCCTTTATTGCTGTTTCATATAGATTATTTCCTTTACTGTCTATAACTACAACTACTGGAAGATTTTCTACTTCAAGCTCACGTATAGCCTCTGTTCCAAGATCATCATATGCTATGACTGTAGATTTCTTAATACATTTTGAAAGTATGGCTCCTGCACCACCTACTGCTGCGAAATATACTGCGTTATTCCTTACTATTGCATCTATTACTTCCTTGCTTCTCTTTCCTTTTCCTATCATTCCCTTAAGTCCTAAGTCTAGAAGCTCTGGAGCATATTTATCCATTCTGCTGGCTGTTGTAGGACCTGCTGAACCTATTGGTCTTCCCTCCCTTGCTGGAGATGGTCCCATATAATATATAATATTGTTTTTCATATCTATTGGAAGTGGTTCTCCTGCTGACAAAGCCTCTGCCATTCTTTTATGTGCTGCATCTCTTGCTGTATATATAGTACCCGTTATGTATACATAATCTCCTGCCTGAAGAATCTTTGCATCCTCATCACTTATTGGAGCTGCTATATGTCTATCCATATATTTAGCCTTCCTTTCTATCTATTTATTATTTATATTTCTATCTTCTTATTTTTTATCTATTTTTCTTTCTATCATCTTATTATTTTATCTATTTATTTCTCTATTATCTTATCTATTTATCTCTCTATTATCTTATATTTTTATCTACTAATCTTCCTATCGTTATGTGTTTTTATATTTTTTATCTTTCTATCGTTCTGTCTTTCTTATCAATTGTCCTATTAATCCAATTATAGATTCATATTGAGCTGATAATGTAACTATATTACTCTGTGCGCATGTCTGTTAACGTGACAGCATATATTAACAGCTACTGGAAGTCCAGCTATGTGTGTTGGATATGTTTCTATGTTAACAGCAAGTGCTGTCTGAGTTCCACCAAGTCCTCCAGGACCAATTCCAAGCATATTTATTTTTTCAAGCATTTCTTTTTCAAGTTCTCTTACATATGGAACTGCGGATTCTTCCTCTACATTTCTTGTAAGTGCTTTTTTTGCAAGCAGTGCACACTTTTCAAAGGTTCCACCAATACCAACACCTACTACCATTGGTGGACAGGCATTAGGACCCGCATCCTTTACCGCTGTCAGTATTGAAGCCTTTACTCCCTCTATGCCATCTGCTGGCTTTAACATAAATACCCGGCTCATGTTTTCACTACCAAAGCCTTTAGGTGCTACTGTTATATCTACATTATCACCCGGAACTATATTATAGTGGATAACTGCCGGAGTATTATCTTTAGTATTCTCTCTTATTATTGGATCGTTTACTACTGATTTTCTTAAGTACCCCTCAACATAGCCCTGACGGACTCCCTCGTTAATGGCTTCTGTTATATCTCCACCTGTAAAATGAACCTCCTGTCCTACATTAATGAATACAACTGCCATTCCTGTATCCTGACATATAGGTATCATATCCTGTGCAGCTATATCAAGATTTTCATTTAACTGGTTTAATACCTGTTTACCCAAAGGTGACTTTTCAGAAGAAACTGCATTTTTAAACACCTTCTTCATATCATCTGTAAGAAAATGATTGGCTTCTATACACATTTCCTTAATGTTTTCTGTGATCTTATCCACATTTACCTCTCTCATATCAACCTCCATATCTGAATAACTTTAATATACCTATTGCTGCATTGCTGCGCAATCCGCATGTTTTACCAACGCCTTTATTGTAAAATCATTGTTAATTATTCCTAATTATTACTTATTACTGTTTAATTCTGCACAAAACCCCAGCTACACAACATATGTGCAGCCGGGGTTATAATACTAATCTTCCTGATTATCTTTGTTAGCTGCGTCAAGCATTCTTTCAATAGAATCATCCACAGCCTCTGAAGTCTTTGAAGTCTCTGAAATCTCTGAAGCCTCTAAAATATCTGAAGCCTCTGAAGCCTCTGATTCCTCTGTATCATTTCCGGCTTCATCTGACGGACTCCTTCTCACCTTTGAAACAGTCGCTACTTTTACATTTTCATCAAGATTAATAAGCTTAACACCTGAAGTTATTCTTCCAAGTGTAGATATATCCCTGCACGCAAGTCGTATAATTATGCCCTCTGTTGTTATAAGCATAATCTCTCTTGTGTCATCTACGGCCTTTGCACCTATTACATTACCTGTTTTTTCTGTAATCTTATAACACTTAATACCTTTGCCTCCACGATGCTGTACTGTGTATTCAGATATATCAGTTTTCTTACCCATACCGTTTTCTGAAACAATAAGCATAGTATCACCCTGTGTATTAAGCTGGACAGCTACTACCTCATCCGTATCCATAAGATTCATGCCTATGACACCCATAGCTGACCTTCCGGTTGGTCTTACATCTGTTGCCTTAAACCTTATACACATACCAAGCTTTGTAACCATCATTACCTCAGTAGTATCATCGGTTAACTTTACTTCTATAAGCTCATCATCATCACGAAGTGTCATTGCCTGTATGCCGTTCTTTCTGATATTGGCAAATTCCTTACAAGGTGTCTTCTTAACTATACCACTTCTGGTAGCCATAAACAGATAGTCATTATCCTTAATATCTTCTATTTTTACCGGAACTACTGCTGTTATAGTTTCACCTGGTGCAAGCTGCAACAGATTGATAATCGCTGTTCCTCTTGATGTTCTTCCTGCTTCTGGAATTTCATATGCCTTAAGCTTATATGCCCTTCCTGTATTAGTGAAGAATGTAAGAACGTGATGTGAGGTTGTCATAAACAGATCCTCGATATAATCCTCCTCAAGAGTCTGCATACCCTTTATTCCCTTGCCGCCTCTGTGCTGGCTCTTGAAATTATCAGGTGTCATTCTCTTTACATATCCCATATTAGTACGTGC
>CAKRKK010000211.1 GCA_934358235.1 uncultured Lachnospira sp. | reverse complement strand
TTACCTTTACCCATACGAACACCGATAGGCTTACCTGTTACCGGCTTATCTGGGAAAATCTTTATAAATACTTTACCGCCACGCTTAATGTATCTTGTCATAGCTACACGGGCTGCTTCTATCTGGTTTGACTTAATCCAGCATGGTTCTGTTGCAACGATACCATATTCACCATTAGTGATTCTGTTACCTCTTGTTGCCTTACCTGCCATAGAACCACGGAACTGTCTACGATGTTTAACTCTCTTAGGTAGTAACATTACTTATCGCTCCCTTCCTTGTTTGTCTTTGTTGGAAGTACCTCACCTTCATAGATCCATACCTTAACACCAACTTTACCATAAGTTGTGTTAGCTTCTGCAAATCCATAATCGATATCTGCACGAAGTGTCTGAAGAGGAATTGTACCCTCGCTATAGAACTCTGTACGAGCCATATCAGCACCGCCGAGACGACCTGAACAAGATGTCTTAATACCCTTAGCACCCTGCTTCATTGTTCTTCCCATGCAAGACTTCATAGCTCTTCTGAAAGAGATACGATTTTCTAACTGCTGTGCGATGTTCTCAGCTACTAACTGAGCATCCTTATCTGGTCTCTTAACTTCTTTGATATCAATGCTAAGTCTCTTAGCGCTTGTAAGCTTTTCTACCTGCTTCTTAAGTGCTTCGATTTCAGCACCACCCTTACCAATTACAACACCTGGCTTAGCTGTGTGAATGATGATTTTTAATCTATCTGAAGCTCTTTCTGTCTCTATTTTTGAAATTCCTGCAGCATATAACTTGTTCTTGAGGAATTTTCTAATGTTATAATCTTCTACAAGGTTATCTGCAAAAGTTTCTTCTGCATACCACTTAGAGTCCCAGTCTTTGATAACGCCGACTCTTAAACCATGAGGATTAACTTTCTGTCCCATAAGATCTCCTTTCTATTCTTTAGGAAATGTAATTATCTTTCATTTAATATAACAGTGATATGGCTCATTCTCTTTTCGATTCTGTAAGCTCTACCCTGTGCTCTTGGATGGACTCTCTTCATTGTTGGTCCCTTGTTAGCGTAGCATTCTTCTACATATAACTTGCTTGGGTCCATACCGTTATTGTTCTCTGCGTTAGCTGCAGCAGACTTTAATAACTTCTCTATAAGTGATGAAGCATATCTTGGGTTGTACATAACGATACCAAGTGCTTCTTCAAGGCTCTTGCCTCTAATAGCATCTAATACGAAACAAGCCTTCTGAACAGATACTCTTGCGTAAGATAACTTTGCGCTTGGTCTTGTGTCCTTAACAGCGTTTCTTTCACGTTTAATCTGGGATCTATGTCCTTTAGCCATCGATTAAACCTCCTTTCAAATAATACAAATTATCTACTCTTCTTTTCGTCTTTGCCGTGTCCTCTGTAAGTTCTTGTAGCAACGAACTCACCGAGCTTATGACCAACCATATCCTCTGTAACATATACAGGAACATGCTTTCTTCCGTCATGAACTGCAATTGTATGGCCTACGAATGAAGGGAAAATTGTTGAACGACGTGACCATGTCTTGATAACCTGCTTGTCGTTTGATGCGTTTAATGCATCTACCTTCTTAAGTAAGCTTTCGTCCGCGAATGGTCCTTTTTTAAGTGAACGAGCCATAGGTTGAAACCTCCTTATAATCTATCAAATCTTAGTCTTATATTTCTTGTAATACCGGAGGCTATTAATTACTTAATAGCCTTTCCATCTCTTCTTCTTACGATAAGCTTGTTAGAAGACTTCTTCTTCTTACGAGTCTTAAGTCCCATAGCAGGCTTGCCCCAAGGTGTCATTGGGCTTGGACGACCAACAGGTGCTCTACCTTCACCACCACCGTGTGGATGGTCATTAGGGTTCATAACAGAACCACGAACTGTAGGTCTGATACCCATATGTCTCTTACGTCCAGCCTTACCAAGATTAATAAGGTTGTGATCTCCATTACCTACAACACCGATTGTTGCGCGGCAGATAATTGGAACCATTCTCATTTCGCCAGAAGGAAGTCTTAATGTTGCATACTTGCCTTCCTTAGCCATTAACTGAGCAGAGTTACCAGCAGAACGAACAAGCTGTCCACCCTTACCTGGATATAACTCAATGTTGTGTACCTGTGTACCTACAGGAATATCTGTAAGTGGTAAGCAGTTACCAACTCTTACTTCAGCACCAGCACCATTCTGTACTGTCATGCCATCTGTTAATCCCTGAGGAGCAAGGATATATGACTTTTCGCCATCTGCGTAGCAGATAAGTGCGATATTAGCTGTTCTGTTTGGATCGTATTCAATACCGATAACCTTAGCAGGAACGCCTTCTTTGTTTCTCTTGAAATCTATTAATCTATATTTCTGTCTGTTTCCACCACCATGATGTCTAACAGTGATCTTACCCTGGTTGTTACGACCAGCAGTCTTACTCTTCTTAGCGAGTAATGACTTCTCAGGAGTTGTCTTTGTGATCTCTGAGAAATCTGATCCAGTCATGTTTCTTCTGGAAGGTGTATATGGGTTATAAGTTCTAATTCCCATTATATTCTCTCCTTTCGAGCCTGTGTAATATTGTTTTCTACACTTCTAAATGTTGCTAAATCTTAAAGTCCTTCAAAGATTTCGATATCTTTGCTGTCTGCTGTTAACTGAACGATTGCCTTCTTAGTCTTAGCAGTTGTACCAACAGCTCTTCCTCTTCTCTTCTTCTTGCCAACACTGTTCATTGTGTTAACGCTAGCAACCTTTGTTCCTTCGAACATCTTTTCAACAGCTTCTTTAATCATAGTCTTGTTAGCTTCTGTATGAACTAAGAATGTATACTTCTTATCTGCCATATCTGCCATTGACTTTTCTGTTATAACTGGTTTGAGGATTACATCATAATACTGTACGTTTGCCATTATGCATACACCTCCTCTAATTTCTCTACAGCTGCCTTAGTAACAACTAATGTTGTATACTTAAGAACATCATATGTGTTGATTTCGTTAGTAGCTGTAACCTTAACTGAAGGAATGTTTCTTCCTGAAAGAACTACGTTCTTATTCTCTCCTTCAAGAACTACTAATGCATTTTCAACCTTTAAGTTGTTCATAACTTCTACGAACTTCTTTGTCTTAATTTCATCTAACTTGAACTCATCAAGTACAACGATCTTGCTTTCTGCAACCTTTGAAGATAAAGCAGAAAGAAGAGCGATTTTCTTTTCCTTCTTATTCATCTTGAATGAATAATCTCTTGGCTTTGGTGCGAATACGATACCGCCGCCTGTCCACTGTGGAGCTCTTGTAGAACCCTGTCTTGCATGACCAGTTCCCTTCTGTCTCCAAGGTTTTCTTCCGCCACCAGAAACTTCTGAACGTGTCTTAGCGCTCTGTGTTCCCTGACGATTATTTGCAAGCTGGTTAACTACTGCCATGTGTACAAGATGTTCATTAACTTCAACACCAAATACTGCATCGTTTAATTCGATTGAGCCAACTTCCTTGCCTTCAATATTGTAAACAGATACGTTTGCCATCTGTATGGTCCTCCTTCCTTAGCAAAAACTACTTGCTAGCCTTTACTGTTTCTTTCAGTGTTACTAATGATTTCTTAGGTCCAGGTACAGCACCCTTAACTAAGATTACGTTGTTTTCAACATCAACTCTTACTACTTCAAGATTCTGGATTGTGATTCTCTTAGA
>CAKRKK010000210.1 GCA_934358235.1 uncultured Lachnospira sp. | reverse complement strand
GCCCAAGTGGAGTCATATCAACTATGTTAGTCTGTACCGGCTCTTTTTTGGCAAGGCTTTTCATATGTGTCATAAGCTTTTGGACGCTTTCATCTTCTGACAGGTTAATAAAATCTATAATTATGATGCCTGATATATTGCGTAAGCGGACCTGTTTTATAATCTGTTCGCAGGCTTCAAGATTGACCTTTAGGGCTGCCTGCTCTTTGTCAGCCTGTTTTTTGGATTTAGAAATATTTTTACCAGAATTAACATCAATTACGCACATAGCTTCGGTCTGTTCAATGATAAGGTAGCCGCCACACTTTAACCATACCTTTAAGGAAAGTGCATCTGTTATGTGCTTTTCTATAGAGTAAAGCTTGTATAACGGAAGAAGTGAATCCTCATACCATCTTATTGTGACCGAAGGAATATCAGAAAAATATTCGTTAAGTCTTGTATAACAGTTCTTAACATCAGTTATTACTGTTATATTATTATCTGCTCCAAGATGTGATATTTCTTTTATATAATCAGGCTCTTTTTCATGCAGCTTTGTATAGAAGGTACCAAAAAATGCATTTCTGATAAGCGTATTATAATTACTCATAAGCTCATCTGCTTCTTTGATGACAGCATTTATATCAGCATTGGATGAATTGCTGCGTATGATTATTCCATAGCTAAAGCTGCAATATCCATCAAGCACTTTATTAAGTTCATTAAGGGAGGCAGTAAGTTTATCTTTTAGTGCTTCATTAACAGCCTTGCGGTCAATGGAGCTTTTTATTTTTCTGGAAATAGAAATTCCATTAACATCGCTTGAAAGAACTATATATTTACCTGACAGCTCAATTTTGCAGCTAACAGTAGGTGGTTTGGTTTTATGGGCATCATTAATCACCTGTACAAGAAGCTTGTCGCCTATATTTACTTTATTATTGTTTTTGGTATTCAGAAATATATGTTTTTTATTTTCATCAAGTGGATAATAGCATTTAAGCTTGTTTTCGATTTCAATAAAAGCAGAGTTGATATTTTTAACAACATTCTCAACTCTGCCAATGTATATATTTCCGGTAAGACTGCTGTCATCAATTATATTAAGAGTCCGGCAGTCATCATCAATATACTGTGAACATATTATATCGTCTTTAATCTGAGTTATAATATATTTAATATCCATGTAATCCTCATTCCTGCATATATGAATAGTAAAACTTCATATATTACAATGTGTTATACAGGATTATCTGTCCTTAAGATATAGGTTTCTATAAAAGCAGCTTCTGTTTCCTGTATGGCAGGCTGCACCAATCTGGCGTACCTTAGCTAATATTGTATCATTATCACAATCTATGTCAAGAGAGCTTACATACTGATAATGTCCTGAGGTATCACCCTTTACCCATAATTCCTGACGGCTTCTGCTATAATATGTCATAATACCTGTCTGAATTGTTTTGTTGTAGGCTTCTTCATTCATATAAGCTAACATAAGGACCTCATTGTTGACATAATCCTGTACAACAACTGGGATAAGACCATCCTGATTTAGCTTGAAGTCTTTAAAAGAAAGGCTTGTGCTTATCTTTTTTTTAGCCTCAATAACAGATGCACCTGATTCGAACATAGCAACAGCAGCTTTAAGATTAATGCGATGTTCATATAAGGCCTTTCCTATTATTGCTCCATGAATTCCAGCATCATTAATATTTTTAAGATCCTGTACGCATGACATTCCACCGGATGCTATTATGTTAATTCCGGTTTCCCTAGATAACAGCTTTGTCTGCTCAACATTAGGTCCTTGCAGCATTCCGTCCTTAGAAATATCTGTGTATACAATAGTCTGTACTCCCATATCCTTCATAGCAAGTGCCAGGGAGATGGCAGTTTTATCACTAAGCTTTTCCCAGCCTTCAATAGCCACAAGACCATCTTTTGCATCTATGCCTACAACAATATGCTCAGGTCCGAATTGTTCAATTGCCTGCTTTATAAAGTCTGGATTCTCTACTGCTTTTGTTCCAATAATCACTCGGTATACGCCAAGCTCCAATACTTCCTTTATATTATCAAGAGTTCTTATTCCGCCACCCATCTGTACAGGTATATTAACACTTGATACTATCTGTCTTATGGCATCAGCATTAACACCGTGTCCTTTAAGTGCTCCATCTAAATCAACTGTATGTATAAACTGGGCACCACTTTCTTCAAAGCTTTTAGCTATTTCATAGGGCTTATCAGAATATATGGTTACTTCGTTGAATAATCCCTTCTTTAGTCTTACACATTTACCATCTTTAATATCAATTGCCGGATATAATCTCATTGTAATAATCTCCAATCGTGTTGTATATTGTTTTTAGTTAAAGCCAGACCATCAATTATATAAATGAAGTCTGGCTTGGTATTAATATATTTATAAGCTTCCTTTAGTAGATAATACGGATTTAATACGTGCATCCTTAGAACACGCCTCATCAAGTGCTTTAGCAAATGCCTTGAACATGCCCTCTATAATATGATGGTCATTATCGCCTGTAATCTTTCTTATATGCAGATTCATGCCAGCACTATAGGATATGGCGTAGAAGAACTCTTTAACCATCTGTGTGTCAAAATATCCGACCATATCTGATGAAAATGTAGAATCAAAAACAAGATATGGGCGTCCTGATAAATCTATAGCACATAATATGAGTGCTTCATCCATAGGAAGGATAATATCACCATATCTTCGTATAGACCTCTTATCACCAAGAGCTTTTTTTACAGCTTCTCCGAGTACTATACCGACATCCTCTATTGTGTGGTGACAGTCAACTATTAAGTCACCTGTAACATTTAATTTAAGGTCAAACATACCATGTTTAGCAAAGCTTTTAAGCATATGATCAAAGAAGCCGATACCAGTATCTACCTGTGCATCACCAGAGCCATCAAGATTGATATAAAGGTTAATATCAGTCTCACTGGTTTTTCTGTGAATGTTTGCTTGTCTTGTTTCTGAATTAGACATTAAATAATCCTCCCCTTTTAAGTTTATTCATTAATTAGGTTACTTATATTAGGTTATTATATTAGGCTACTTATTCTCAAAACGGACCTTTATAGAGTTTGCATGGGCAGTAAGGTGTTCTGCTGTTGCAAAGGTTTCTATATCGTTATGAATAGCTTCAAGGGCATTGCGTGAGTATGATATAATACTTGACTTCTTTATAAAGTCATCTACGCTTAATGCAGAGAAGAACTTGGCAGTTCCATTAGTAGGAAGCACATGGTTAGGACCAGCAAAGTAATCACCAAGTGGCTCAGAGCTGTATTCACCAAGGAATATTGCGCCTGCATTCTTTATCTTAGTCATAACATTAAAAGGATCCCTGGTTACTATTTCAAGGTGTTCAGAAGCAATTTCATTGGCGATATCAACTGCTTCATCAATATTGTCAGCTAAAAGAATATATCCATAATTGTCAAGTGATTTAGAAATAATGTCACTTCTTGATAATTCCTTTAAGAAGCCATCAACTTCGCTTGATACATTTTCTGCAAGCTCTTTGCTTGTTGTAATAAGAATAGCAGATGCCATTTCATCGTGCTCAGCCTGTGATAAAAGGTCTGCTGCAACATATCTTGGATTGGCTGTCTCATCTGCAATAACAAGGATTTCACTAGGACCTGCAACAGAATCAATGCTTACATAACCAAATACTGCTTTTTTAGCA